>CALKZN010000071.1 GCA_938002995.1 uncultured Arenicellaceae bacterium
CATTATTTTACAGTCTACGCTCGATCATTTTTAAAGTTTAGTTTTTACACAGTTTGAGTATATAACAGACAAAAAATTAAATACTATTCTCAATAAAATTTGTGTTTATAGGTTTTTTATTTTGAAAAATTCCCATTCCAATGGGGTGTTAGATTTATTTGTGATGAGGCTTAATTTGTCGAGCTCCAGTGAGTCACATGAAATTGTATATGGTCTTTCACAAAACAAGGCGAGCATGAAGTAGTCATTGTGATTTCCTAGCAGTAACGAAACGGATAAGGTTCCTTGATTATCTGGGCTTTTAGTAAAGCTTGTTTTTATGAGTAGTGTGGTGCTGATACCGCATTGTAGTGCTTTTAAGTAGGCCTCTTTTTTTGCCCATAATTTTGTGTAGTTATGTGCAAAGAGGGTTTTATTGTCTGTGTAAGAATCTAAATCAGCGAGTTGTGATTCGTTGCAAAAGTACCGTGCACTTTCGATAGCGTCGCCAGAGAGGAGTTGTGTTTCTGAGAAGTGCTTGATCGCTTGAAGGTCAAAACCGATGGCATTCATATTTTGACCAATCGCGATGCCAATCATATTTTTGCTATGGCTTATGCTGAATTGAATATTGTGTTGATCAGCGATTTCTACCAAGGGCGGTAGCTGGGATCGTTCTTGAATGTCTAAAGCAACTTCTTGGTCTTGTAAGGTCTGTCTAATCGCATGAATTAATAGTGTGCGGCTCAGGATAAATTCGCTTCTTTTACGTTTAGCAATAGAGTCGCATTTATATTGTTGCTCAGGGTTAAGCAATGCTTTTAATTGATCAATTTGAGCTTTCGAAACATCGCTAGCATTTAATAAATAAAGTGATATTGTCGATTCCAAAGTGTTTTTGAATGCATAAGTCTGTTTAGAAGACTTTGATTGTATTCAAATCAGAGCAACGGAAACATACTTTTTTGATGTCTTTATCATTTTTAGTTTTTTTAGCATCATCATTGACTAAAAAACGCATCGCCCGAGCAAGATGAGGTTTCCAAGAAACCCACTTATGATTGCCTTGGTAAACATATGAAGAGTGTTTTATGCCTTCTTCATTGAGCTTCGCGCTAAAGCTTTCATTTGCGCGTCGAATGCGTGGAATATCTTTATCACCCCAGATCAGTTGCAATCGGGTATTGAGTAAATGTGGCTCCGTTGGCCAAGTGCGAAAAACATTTTCCTTTTGATTGCGCTCTTTGGCATTCGGACCAAATATTTTCTTTATAGGAAATAATAATCGAATAAATAGAGAGCTTTTTGCTGCTTTCTTTTGTTCATCGGACAATATTGATGCACTCATGACGCTGATGCTAGAAAAGGCGTATTTTTCAAAATATGCAAAGCGCATAGCGCCAAAACCGCCCATAGATATGCCGAATAAGTGGCAATCTTCAGGACATTTTTTGGTGTTGTATTCCTTTTGCACAGCAGGTAAAACTCCTCGCATGACCCAGTCACGGTAATTACGTTTTCCGTCGGCCCAGTTTTCCCAGAGACTAAAGCCACCATCAGGTGTTACAAGGATGACTCTAGGCATTTCACCAGCATTAATTTTTTCATCGAACACTTTATGCGCTTGAAATTTTTCAAAACTAGTATGGCTGTCTCCACCACCATGCAGAAATAACACTAAAGGCAGTTTTTCTTTGGGAGTCCAATTCGGCGGTGTATAAACCCCATAGCGCATTAGTTTCTTTTTGTAGCCCGTTTCATAGGCGCCATACGACAAGGCTTCAGGTTTGAACGTGCTACAACCCGTTAAAAAAAGGAGTAGCAGCAAAATTGTTGAGTAACATAATTTTTTTAAATTCATTCGAACATTATTCATCAAGTGGATAAAAAAGACGTGAAAATTATTGATCTATTTTAAGAATTGTTTTGATAAAATTAATTAATTTTATAGATTTGTATTTTTTCGATATGCTCTCTTAATCGTTAAATAAATAGCCGGCACATAGAATTAAGAGAGACAAAAATGGAAATTCAAATAGGCATTAACACTGAACAGCGTAAAGACATCGCGAGTGGTTTATCCGTATTATTAGCAGATACATATACCTTGTATCTTAAAACTCATAATTACCATTGGAATGTTACTGGTCCAATGTTTTCAACTTTACACACATTGTTTGAAGAGCAATATAATGAACTTGCATTGGCAGTAGATGTGATTGCTGAGCGTATTCGAGCATTAGGTATTAAAGCACCAGGTTCATATCATGCATACAGTCAATTGACCAATATCGAAGAGGAGACAGGCGACCCCTCGGCAGAAGATATGTTAAAGCAACTAGTCATTGCTCAAGAAACTGCCGTGAGAACAGCTCGACAAATTTTCCCTTTGGCAAGCAAAGCGAATGATGAGCCAACGGCAGATTTATTAACACAACGGATGCAAGTACATGAAAAAAACGCATGGATGTTGCGTAGCTTGCTTGCTTAAGGCTATGATCAGTCGTCTAAAAAATTGATAACTAAAATTCTTAAGGAGCAAAATTATGATTCAAGTAGGTGATGCTATTCCGGCAGTTGATATAACCGTGATTGATGCTGATGGTCAAAACACTGTCTCAGCAGCAGATTATTTTGCAGGAAAAAAAGCTGTATTAATGGCACTTCCAGGTGCATTTACACCAACGTGTTCAGAAGCTCATCTGCCGGGTTTTGTGGTTGGTGCTGATGATATTAAAGCAAAAGGCGTGGATGTGATTGCCTGTCTTTCAGTTAACGATTCTTTTGTAATGACTGCATGGCAACAAGCGCAGAATGCAGAACAACTTGCAATGGTTGCTGATGGTAATGCAGAGCTAACCAAAGCGATGGGTCTTGAATTAGACACAGGCTCTTTTGGTGGCACTCGCTCAAAACGTTATTCAATGATCATTGATGATGGCAAAGTGTCACAAATGAACGTTGAACCTGATACTGCAATGTCTGTGAGTGATGCAAAAACAGTTTTATCACAGTTGTAAAAGACCAAGGTCTCTATAATCTGACTGACATAAAAAAGCCCAGTATCTACCTACTGGGCTTTTTTTATGGCTTTTTAATGCCAAATAGAATGAAGAAACATTATTTAGGAATACGAATCTTTTGACCAGGGAAAATCAAATCTGCATCTTGAATCACTTCAAGATTGGCTTCAACGATTTCAGTATATTTTGCACCATTGCCTAAGAACTTGCTGGCGATAGCCCAAAGAGTATCTCCTGATTTAATGGTGTAGTATTCCACTTCTTGTTCAGGTTCAGGCGCAGTAAGTGCATCGCCATTGACTGAGGCAACACCTTTCATATTACCTGCCATTAAGACAACTTTTTCTTTTGCAGCAGCGCTCTCGCAGTCGCCACCGATTGAACAAACTTCATCTTTCAAAGACACTGTTAAGTTTGAAATGCCTGGATTGTTTTCTTGGATATGTCCGATAATTTTTTCTGATGCATCCGCATCTCCAATACCAAAAACCTTTTTGCCGATATTTGCTGCAAAATCAAATAGTCCCATTTTATGTATCCTCTTCTAAATTAATTGATTAAGTCTTTAACGTGTTCTTATTGTGAGCGTTAAATATTCCAATGAGCGGACAGTATAAAAGTCAATGCGATGATATCGCAAGTCTACTTTTTGCGTTTAACAATACTTAACAAGACAAAGCTCGTAATAAACAGCAGTCCAGATGCAATCAATGCAGGTTCAGTTTGGTGATTATCTAAGCAAACGTAAGAAAATAAATAGACACTGCCTGCCACAAAAGCGCTTAGTAACAAAGAGGAGTTGCGTTTCTCAGAGCTAACTAATCGTTCAATGTTTTTTTCCATTGTATTGAGTTGTTGTTTTTGAGCGTCTAATTCAATGCGCAGCATATTGCTGTTATTGGCGGCATCAAGTGCAAGTCGAGGTAGCTTGGGTAGATTTTTTTGCCACATCGGTAGTTCTTTTTTGAACGAGTTGAGCATTGCTTTTGGCCCAAGTTGTTCAGCCATCCATCTTTCCAAGAAAGGTTTGGCGGTGTCCCACAAGTCTAAGTCATCGTAGAGTTGTCTGCCAAGGCCTTCAATGTTGAGCAAGGTTTTTTGCAACAAAACTAATTGTGGTTGAACCGGCATTTCAAATTTTCTAGCGGTTTGAAATAAATCAAACAACACATTACCAAAGGAAATTTCGCTGATCTTTTTTGCAAAAATAGGGTCACATACTTTTTGAATGGCGTCTTCAAATTCGTCAATTCTCGTTTTGGAAGGCACCCAACCTGCGCGGATATGCGCATCAGCAACGCCTTTATAATCTCGATTGAAAAACGCAATGAAGTTTTCAGCAAGGTAGTTTTTATCTTCATCTGAAAGGGTGCCCATAATGCCAAAATCGATGGCTTGGTACTGCCCAGCATCACTGACGAAAATATTTCCAGGGTGCATGTCGGCATGAAAATAATTGTCTTCAAACGCTTGTTTAAAAAATGTCTCAACGCCGTCATAGGCTAGCTTTTTAAGATCAATGCCTTTGGCGATTAATGTATCAATATCACGTATTGAAGTGCCATAAATACGTTCCATAACGAGAATATGTTCTGTGACATATTGTTCGTAAATATCAGGAACATAAATAAGGTCAGAATTAACAAAATTGCCACGCATGCGTGCGCCATTTGCCGCTTCAATACGCATGTCGAGTTCGCCATGAATGGTGCGATCATACTCTGCAACGACTTCAAGAGGGCGTAAGCGAGGGCCAGGCTCCCAATGATCATTTGCCAGTTGAGCGATTTTGTATAAAACGGCTAAATCTTCTTCGATAACTGCTTTGATGCCAGGGCGGACAATTTTTGTGATCGCTTCGGTGCCGTCTTTTAAAGTACAGGCATGAACTTGTGCAACAGATGCTGATGCTAATGGTTCTTCATCAAACTTAGAGAAAACTTCGTCAAAAGGCTTTGGTAAATTGGCTTTAACAATACGCAATGCTTCTTTGCTTGAAAAGGGCGGCACTTGATCTTGTAGCTTGGTCAGTTCATCAGCAATATCGGCAGGTAAAATATCCGGCCTTGTTGAAAGCGCTTGACCAAACTTAACGAAAACTGGTCCAAGGTCCTGTAAGCATAAACGAATGCGTTCACCTCGTGATTGAGGATATTCTGATTTAGCTTTGCCAAACAGCACACGTATTGCAAGCTTTGCTTTGGGTGATAATGCTAAATTATCGAACAGCACCACCAAGCCATATTTACGAATGGCTTTACGAATATTAAGTAAGCGTGATAATGGAATGTGGTAATGTTTTTTTGAGTGAGCCATAGCAAGTGCTTAAGACAAGCGTTTTTCCAGTTGTTTTTCCAGTTGATTTAGTCGGGCTTCGAGTCGAGCAGTGTCGTTGCGAACTACATCGACATTTTGCACAAAGGATTCAACAGCATCGACATGTGACGCTACTTGAGCTTCTTCAACTAAAAATTCACCAAGATTTTGTTGCATGGTTTGTTTGGTTTCAGCTTGCCAATTACGTGCTTTATCAAAAAAATCGAATAATAAGCGAGCAGGGACATCGCCAATTTTTTCAGAGATTAATTCTTCCCAATCGATATCCAATGAATTGAGCATTCCAGCAAAACGTTGACCCGTGATCGCATCACCTTCAATTTCGAGTTCACCTTTTTCTAAATCTGCATCTTCCATACCATCACGGGCAATTTTCAATAAGGTGCTCGGTTTGGCTTTCAGGCGAACATCGATATCTTCAGCGTTTTCAGGCTCACTTTGAAAAGCAATACTATCTTTTTCAACACGCAGGCAAAAAGTGAGGTTCACTTTTTTGATATCGATAGCAATAAATTTGCCTTCGAGACGACCTAAACGTTCTAGCGTTTCAGGGTCTGTTGCGAAAACTTTTTGACTAGCAGTTTCGA
>CALKZN010000072.1 GCA_938002995.1 uncultured Arenicellaceae bacterium
GCTTAGGCAACTCCACCTCCCACATCAACTGTGGAAAATGATTATTATTGGCGACAGAACGAGCATAATCATCTAAATCTTGTGATTCACTTGGCAGTGGCCCTATTAGAGCTGCCCCTCCCTCTCTTAATGATTCGTAAATACGCAAAAATACTTCAATAGTGTAATACGAATGAGGCATCGCATTGGTTATCACGAAATCATATATATTTTTTTGAGATTCTGTACCTTCAGAAATTTTCTGATTAGACCCTAAATACTTTTCGGATAAAACTGATGCTTTAGGAAAATATCGAGTCCACATATCAACCTGCCAATCATCGTCTCCCATCACCAACATCCTGATCGCTTCTTGTCGGCGTTCACAATAAAGTAATTCAATCCAATTATTTAGAAATTTTGGTACAGCATTATAATCTTCGTTAAATTGATCAAAGTACAGTTTTGATTTACGTTTTCGATTCTCATACGCTGCTTTTTTAGCTATGAAATTAACATTTCTAAACCCCCAAAATTGATATTTTGGATCGCCAAACGCTTTTGTATTCGTTTTTTCGCACAATAATGTCAATATTGCTTGATCATGACAATGACGCACAAAACCAGATGAATTCTCACCACCTAATGTATTTGGATCATCAGTGATCAGTCTAGAGTCAAGGTTTCTCAATTTCCATTCTTCTAGAAACTCCATCACTTCAGTTGTTTTCTTCCACATTGAATATCCAGCTTGAATGGTTGGAATTTTTTTATACTTTTCATCCTCACAACTCATGATCTTAAAACAATCATCTTTAATCCATATAGAGGAATGCCCATGGTGTGGCAAATGTACTCCAGGCATCATGCCTTGATGTTGTTTAGCCCATTCTACAATTGGCAGCAAAGATTCTGTGATTTGATTACCATGATCAAAGTCAGCATCTTCATGCGGCCTGCCAATATCACAGTAAAAAACATAATCACCATGTTTTATATTTCTCATCGTTTCAAGAATGATAAAAGGTTTCCATGCCCAATAGCCACAACCGCGCGGACTGTCTAAAAGTTCTTGATTTTGTTTATAATACTTAGTCGTTTGTAGGCGATCCAAATCCCATGAATGCGTTTTATCGACATCTCCATGATGCAGTGCAGTTTTATTAAGAATATCTTGACGAACTTTGAGTTGCTCCACTGAATGAAACGATTGACTTTCATCAACAACACCGTAGAAACTCACAAGGTGTAGAGAAAAATCCTTACCTGAAAACATCAAAACCTCTCATACGACTAAAAACCGCTCTCGCGAATAATTGTACCAACTAGACTATCAAAAAAACGGCTAATCAAACTTTTTCGTTCTCCGCGGAATAAAACTCGACCCCGTAATAAAATAGGTAGATCCTTCATCGATGATTTATCAACCTCTATTCTAACTAAATATAAAGGATTATCTGGCTTTAATTTACCAGTCTTAGAATCTGTAGACGCTGAAATTGGGCCGCCAGTAGTGCTTGATAGTATCTCATAGTCTAAAGTGGTTACATTAGCGGAATCAACACCAACAATATCACCTTTAATCGGTTTGAAATAGGAATTTTCTGGGTAAAAACTAACTTGTCCTTCGATATACAAACGTTGTAATTCATACTCTCCTACATAGGCATAAATTTGCAATTCAGAAGTATCTGCAAAGGTAAGAATAGGACTATTTGCATCAACCCAACCTCCTTGTTTAGCCACTTCATCTACCCAAATTACTTCACCCTTATATGGTGCAGATGTGTTCAGTTTCTGCATCTCACGTAATACACGAATATACTTTCCATTGGCTTCTTGTAAACGTTCTTGTTCCAAAGCTCTATTTTCAAGTAAACTCTTCGAACCTGTTCTTTTTAAAGCAAGCTGATAATATTCAACATTATTTTTTTCAGTCTTCAACGAAGAATCAAGCTCAGGATTTTGCATTTTAAATAGTGGTTGCCCTTTAGCAAGCTTTTCGCCTTTTTTCGGTACGAAAAGTACCTTTCCACTTACGCCTGGATACAACTCAATATGTTGTTTAGGAGCGATAACTGCTGGTGTTTGTATTGAAGATCGCCAAGGAATGACTAAAAGTAAAACCACCAAAAAGATAATGCTAAAAGAAGAAATACTGTATTTATTCCAATTCATTTCATGCCTACGTTTGAACCACTCTATTACTGACTCAATAATTGGCCAAAAAATCATTCTACCAACCATAGTAATCAACAGAAAAATGCCTAAGACCTTAAACACTCTTGCAAAAATAAGTAGCCCAATTCCAAGAAAGATACCAATACGATAAAACCAAGCTAAAATAGCAAAAATAATAGAAAAACGTACCTGTTTTTCAGGCAATTTGACGGGGAGTTCATCCTTAAATCCCATTATTATTCTTCCAAAAAACCATTCAACTAACTTCCCTGAACGTTCTCGTAGATTTTGTATGCCAACTAAATCAGATAATACCCAATAACCATCCCAACGCAAAAAAGGGCTTAGATTAATTAATAAGGTCGCAACCCATGCCGCGGTACCTAGATAAAAACACGCATAACGAAAGCCACTGTCGGGTAAAACTGACCAGAGTAATGTCGCGAGTATTGCTAATTGCAATTCAGCGAGAACCCCCGCTGAACCAATTGCTACTCGTTGTTTTCTAGATTGTAGCTTCCATGATTCTGTTGTATCAGTATATAAAAAACCAAAGATAAACATCCACATCACGCCCATCGTCGGCACTTTTAAACCAAAGTTTTTCACCGTATACGCATGACCAAATTCATGAACAGATTTTGATATTGCTAATGCTAAAAACAGATAAGCCGCACCTTCCAATGAAAAAGCTTGTTGTACATATGCTTTAAAAGTATGCCATTGTTGTAGAACACCAATAATCGCAATGAGTAATAATACTAAATAGACATATAGCGCCTTTTTAGTCATCAATGGCCTAACCATCCAGATAGTTGATTCTAAAAATTTATCTTGCCTAATTAATGGAATACGAAAACTCAAATACGCCATTGGATTTATTTTAATCCGAGCTTCCCTTTTTTTTTCCTCCATTTTATTAGACGCTTCAATTAACCCTGTTATTCCTTCTGGCGTTTCTTTATCTATAAATACTTCTTGTTGTTGAAGGTACGCTTGTAAAGCTTCAACATCTTGGGCTTCAGCATACAAGGTTGTTTCTTCACAAACACTTTGAGAGATTTCATCCGAATCACGCATATGCCAACGTTTTAGAATTTCATACTCAAGCCAACCTATATTAAAAAATTTATTTCTCCATCTATCATGTAAGACATACGTAGGCAGGCCTTCATGGCTTCGAGTTCCTTGATATAAATCTATATCCTCTCTTAGTGTTGATCTTAAATAGGCCATAACCAGGTCAAACGACGTTAAACACCAAGAAAGCGTCGTGCAGTGGAAATAGGTCGCCTAAATAAATACATGAACAAACTCACTTTGCTGCTACTGTAAACTTTAGCAGTGCCAGCCCAGCCAATTCGTCCCTTATATTCACTAGAATCAAATTGCGCTTTCATATGAAACACATAATCGCCATTATCTCTGTTACGAGGCTCATAACTAGTTTGACGCAATTTAGCTTTAATTGGTTTAGCCGGGTCAGTATTTAAAAACAACAACACTTCATCATTAACATTAAAATCAATAGTGTCTCCAACAGGCATATAAATATCAATTTCAACCGCATTAATATCTGCTAAAAGCATAATACGTTGCCCAATGCTCACTGATTGTCCTAAAAATTCATATTTATCGGTATAAATTGCTAAGCCATCCTGTTCAGCATAAATACGTGACCTGTCTAAAAGTGACTGCGCTCGTTGCACATTCAACTCTGCACCATCCACCTTAGATTGTAATAAATTCACGTCGGCTCTTGCGTCTTCTTGGTTAAATGACCGTTGTGAAGCAATCAAGAGTTCTGTTTTTGCTGATGTTAATTCCTTTTTTGCAATATCAAGATCACTAGCTAATTTATCTGCATCAAGTGAGACTAATAAGTCACCTTTTTTGACAAAATCATTCGGCGGCACATGAATATCTTTAATCACTCCAGTAATAGAAGAGCTGACTATAATTGGTTTAGTCGCTACAACACTAGCAGGCGCAAGAGCAGACTCTCTAACAGGTATCATCAAAACCGCAATGATAATTGCTAGTAACAATACTTTTTGCAAACTAGAACGAGTAAATCTAGCAATTAAACCAAATTGCTTTTTACGGTTCTCAGGAAAACCATACCAAACATGCTCGAAGGTCTCACTTAAAGGAACAAAAAGTTTATGGCAATCGGTCGTTACTGGCTGCTCATGAAAAACAATTAAACCTGCTTCAGTTTCATCATTTTTTGCATAGGGTAACCATTGACAATATGGAGGCAAGAATTCATCCCATTGCGCTTTTAATTCATTATCTTTTTTTATTACTTCCGGGGTAAACAATAAAGGCTGATTTTTCTTTTCAAAAGAAAGTGCTACTTTTATTAATTTAATTAAGAAGCGAACAATTGGAGCATTTTTTTCAACCATTGAAACACCGCTGACAGCAATAATTTCAATTTTATTCAGTTTATTACGTTGCCAACTAATCGCCTGAAAATAGCGGTGTAATTGATGAGGTGAATTACATGCAAAAATTGCAAGTTCTTGAGCAGACTCAAGCTTATATGCTTCTGATTTAAGATCAATAAGTTTTTCTAATTGAGCAGTTTCAGTAATTTCCATTTGTTGATTCATAGTTCAATTAATTACTGCTTTTGGTAAAATTGTATTCCTAAAATTATTATTTTTCACTAAAGTTTAACTTAGCACTACCACTCATCCCAGGACGTAATTCTGGGGATTTTTTAACTAATACTGCACGTAGCTCAATGGTCTTACTCACAGGATCAATTGCTGGACTTACCCCAGTAACTTTTGCTCTATAACTACCAGATGTTTCATCAACAATAATTGTAAAAAAATTGCCTTTATTAACTTTGTTAATCAACGTTGAAGGTACATTTAGAGACATGATTAAAGAGCTATCATCAATCACTTTAAGCAATGGAGCTCCCGATGAAACAGTTTCAAATTCATTAACTTCAACTGAGACAATTCCACCCGAAAAAGGAGCTCTTACTTGACATAAATTTGCAACAATAGATGATTCTTTTAATTGTGCTCTTTGTTGGTTAAGCTGTGCTTTAGCAATATCGACTTCATATTGACTAACGGCATTACCTTTTAATAAATCTTGGTTGGACTTATATGTCAAAGTGTACTCTTCAACCCTCGCTCTTTGGGCAGAAAGTTGGGCATTTTGCACACCACATCGAAGTGCTATGAGAACATCACCTTTCTTAAATCGTTGTCCAACGTTATATTTAATACTAGAAATTGCGCCTGACATTTGTGAGGCAATAATTGCTTCACTTTTTGGGCGTAATAAAAACCTGACATTACTGCTTGAAGATTTAACCGAAAATGGCAATTCATCTTTCACATTTTCTTTTTGGTTATTTTTTTCTGTAATTTCAGGTACAGGTTGATTAATAATTTCCCCTTGAATAGTACCAGATGATTTTTGAGCACTAGCGGAATCAATTGCTGTAAACATGATTAATGTTGCAACAAAAAAAGTAGAGTATTGATTAATTTTATTATTCATTTAATAGTCGTATATAACTGATTTCAGTTTTCTTCCGTAAAATTTCTTCGATTTATTCTTTCTTTATAATGAGATGATACACCCTAAAACTCTATTAACTATCAATTACATGGGAATTTATTGATGATTTTTCATCTAAATATCCATCACAATCAACTTATTTTACAAAATAAAATACAAAAAAAACGCTACTTTAACAGTAGCGCTTTCCAAGAATAATTAAACGTCAAATTTTAAAAGTCTGACAATACTCCTTTTGTCATGGATGCCCAACGTTTATCAAATTTATTAGCCAAGGTTTTCAAATCATAGGAGTTAACTGTGTCAGGTATAGGATCAATACCAATAGAGTTTACAACACGAGCAAAAGCAGCCTGCGTTTCCGCAAAGGCTAAATTCCGACGCAACTCAGATGCAATTGATGCTGATCGGGCACTTAAATTCTCCAATCCACTTACTCTGGTTCCTTGAGCAGAACTATTTCTAGCCAAACTGCTTCGCACTTTGAAAAGCTCAGAAGCTGATTCGTAACGTGCAAGCGCTAATTCATAACGAATAGCAGATAGATATACTTGCGTAGTAACTGCCATCGATAAGGCTAAACGACGAGAATCAGACAAATCAACCTGTGCTTCTCTAAATTTCTTTTCAGAGTTTGCTCTTAAAATGCCTAGCAAATCCCATGTAATCCCCCAACCAATAGTGTTCCATGAATTATTGACTAAAAATTCATTTTCATCACGGTTATACCCTGCATTCAAATTCAGATTAGGAAAATATCGTAAAAATGCTTTTTTTACATCAAATTGAGAAATACGTTTTCTATAATCTTCTTCACGTAACTCAGGTCGATTCAATAAAGCAATTTTGGTTAATTGTTCATAACTTTGAGCAATTTTTGCTGGCGCATCTATTCCTGCAGGAACTGCAATTTCATAATCACTGCCCGGTGCAACATTAATCAATGCGGCAAGACGAGTTCTACTCAAATCAATCCTCTCACGAATCTCAATCAAGCTATCAATAGTGCTGAGCATTTCTCCTTGTGATCGAAGAGCATCGGTAGAGTTTTGAACACCTCGTTTCACTAAACGGCGTGACTCTGCCAATCCTGCTCTTGTTTCAGCTAATAAAGCCTCAACTTTCGAATCTAAGTTTTGAGAAATCCACGCTTTCCAAAACGCATCAACCACATCTTGAGTAATATTTTGAACTGTTTTGCGACGACGTTCTTCAGCAATATAAATTTGATCACTATTTTGCTTAGCTATGTAATAACTCAAACCAAAATCCAACACATTCCAAGTCAAAGAAAGATTCCTTGTCTCTGATTCTCTTTCTTGGGATGACGATGGTGGTAAAGACTCTTCTCCTGTTTCAAGATCTATACTTCTTGCGCCAGGGTCATTATTACGCTCACTGTAGCCCGCCTCAGCCACTAATTTTGGTAATAGCCCATGCTTATCAAAATCAAAGCGCCGAATCGCAACTGCAGATTCCATTTTCTTCAGTCGATGATCTAAGTTATAACTCAATGACCGAGCAATTGCTTCACCAAGGGTTATTGGCCCTGACACAGGGTCCTGGCCCGCATATAAAGAACTTAAATCAGCATTTACACGTTCTTTACGATCATCCGTGCTGAAAGTATCTGTTTTTATACTACAACCAACCACAGTGGTCATCAATCCAACAACAAATAAGTTCTTTATTCGTTTATTTTTGACTAGGTTTGCATTCATTTTATACACCATTAATTATTTTTTTCAGATTTAACTTTTTTCAATTTTATTAGTTAACAAATCAAATTTATTCAACTCATATTCGTGGCCCTGCTCGCCCAGTAATTTTTCCAACCATTCTGAATCAGAAAGTTCGTTTTCCAACTGAATATTATCAACTGCAATATATTGATAGTTATTCTCGCTTTCAACGTCATACTCGGCAATACCATCCAGCATTCTTTCAATTACTGGAACTTCACATGCACCCGTTGAATCTATAGATAAGCACTCATAGCCCTCCAGTAGATATGGGATCACATACCAGCGGTTATTACCTTTTTCTATATCTACATGTTGATCAAAGCGTGGAAGTACTCCTTCGATATAACGAATAAGCTCTTGATTAACACCTTGTCCATAGAAGTTTTCATACACTTCCCATTGGTCAGTAACCGTCAAATGAATATATTCACTAATATCTTGCTCTACTTCACTTTGACCAATCCCGTTAAATAAACCATCTTCAGTAATAAACGTGTATCGTTTACCAGGGTCTACCCTGACTAAATCATCAATAAAGGTAAATTCTGGTTCTTCGAATGTATTCACCAGCGCAAAACCACGATTAGTATTCCCAATAGATAGCAATGCTGCAATATCAGTAAATGGTCTTGCTTCCTCAACGACAGGAACGTCACCTGGCTGTTCAACTGGAGGCTCCACAACCGGAGGTTCTTCAGTAGTAGGTTCAGGATCAACCGTTGTCGGAGTAAACGGTGGCAATAAATAATCAAAGACACCATCTGAATCAATGTCATTCGTTGACTCTAATGAATCGGCAATACCATCCGAATCAGAATCTGTATCAAGAAAATCAAAGATACCGTCCGAATCACTATCAACGGTAGTTTCTAATGAATCCGCAATACCGTCTGAATCTGAATCTGTATCAAGAAAGTCAACGATGCCATCTGAATCACTATCAACCGTAGTTTCTAATGAATCCGCAATACCATCTGAATCTGAATCTGTATCTTGGAAATCAAAGATACCATCCGAATCACTGTCATTCGTCGTCTCTAAGGAATCAGCTATACCATCTGAATCAGCGTCTGTCTCTTGGAAGTCAAAGATGCCGTCTGAATCACTGTCTTGTGTCGTCTCTAACGAGTCGGCAATACCGTCTGAATCCGCGTCGGTGTCAAGAAAATCAAACGTACCATCTGAATCAGTATCCGCGGTCGTTTCAAGAGAGTCCGCAATACCATCTGAATCTGAATCCGTATCTTGGAAGTCGAACACACCATCACTATCTGTATCGGCGGTTGTCTCCAACGAGTCAGCAATACCATCTGAATCAGCATCTGTTTCTTGAAAGTCAAAGATACCGTCTGAATCACTGTCTTGTGTCGTCTCTAAGGAATCAGCAATACCATCACTGTCTGAATCAGTCTCAAGGAAATCAAAGATGCCGTCTGAATCACTATCATTGGTTGTTTCAAGAGAATCCGCAATACCATCTGAATCTGAATCCGTATCTTGGAAGTCGAACACGCCATCACTATCTGTATCGGCGGTTGTCTCCAACGAATCAGCTATACCGTCTGAATCAGCATCAGTTTCTTGGAAGTCAAAAATACCGTCTGAATCACTGTCTTGAGTCGTCTCTAATGAGTCAGCAATACCATCACTGTCTGAATCAGTTTCGAGGAAATCAAACACACCATCACTATCGGTGTCTTCGGTTGTTTCTAATGAATCGGCTATACCGTCTGAATCAGAATCTGTGTCTTGGAAGTCAAACTCACCGTCTGAATCACTATCGACCGTTGTTTCTAATGAATCGGCGATACCATCTGAATCTGCATCAGTATCTCGGAAATCAAAAGTTCCATCGCTGTCAGTGTCTTCAGTGGTCTCTAATGAATCAGCAATACCATCTGAATCACTATCAGTGTCACGAAAATCTACATCAGGAACTTGGCCATCGGTATTTTCCAAGTCAGCAGATGTCGAAGTAATACCGGCACTTGAGTCATATCCTGCACCTTGAAGAAAAATCCCATCATCAAGTCCATCACTATCGACATCATTACCTGTTAATGCGTCCAGACCTGATTCAAAAGTGTCTGACAAACCATCGCTATCACTGTCTGTGTCTAGGTAGTCAAAAACACCGTCTGAATCTGTGTCTTCAGGTGTATCAAATTGACCGCCAAATGAATTTTCAACCGGCGTGTCGAATACATCTTGTGCACCATCACCATCAAGATCTATGTTTGTGGCATCTTGGTAGCCTGCGGTAGATTGCCCTTCAACAATATCAACGATGCCATCATTATCAGAATCTAAATCAACATAGTCATCAATGCCATCAGAATCGCTATCAACAGGGTCAGTTGCCGTATTAGGTCCTAAATTACCATCTTCAAAGATGTCCATAATCCCATCAGAATCACTATCAGCACCTTCAGACAAAGAAATCGTACCATTGTTATCCAGATCTAAGGCAATACCTGCTGCGTCACCACTCTCTTGTAAATCACTGATTCCATCATTATCACTATCCAAGTCGTCTTTATTATTCAGGCCATCTTGATCGTAATCCGGCACACCTAAGCCAGACAACGTCAGGTCATCAAGAACAACAACTGCATCGCCATTGAGTGTTCTAGCGAATATATCGACAGTTCCGGTTGCATCTGCTGTAAATGTAAATGTATAAGAAGCCCACTGTGGATCTAATTGCAATAGCGACGTTTGCGTTGCAGCTGTAGCAACCGCCGATGTAGGATAATCAGCCACTGTATTTAATCCAGCAGGATGATCTGTTTGATCAAATTCAATATCAACATTTGTGCCTGCTGAACCTAAAACACCAAATTCAATATCAGGATTAAACGTAACACCTGTACCGGCATAAAGAGGCAATAACCCTATCTCAAAAGTCACTTCGTAGGTCTCGCCTGCAACCACAGGAATAGTTTGAGTTAGCGCTTCATTTTGAATGGAAAAAATCGCAAAACCACCACCCGTGCCGGAATCTGATTGAATAATTTGCAAACCATCTGTAACAGCATTGGTATGAGCACTGGTAGAACTTCCTACAACATATTGACCTTCTGAATAGTCGACAGTTCCTGGCGTCGTCCAACCGCCACTCCAATCAGCATTAGGATCATATTGACCTGCGTTAGATGCTATTAAATCAGGACCAACTAAATCTGGCGCTTCAAATCCTGGCGCACCCGACAACAATGTAGAAGGAGTCTCTTCAGTATCCAATATTCCGTCATTATCATCATCTAGATCGATATTGTCAGCAATGCCATCATTATCAAGATCCGCAGGTGTTGCGTCTCTAAAGTCCAACTCTGTTCCATTGTCAGCAATCACTGTCGCCGGATCAGTAGTCACATCACCGTCTGGATTAGAATAGGATGCGTTTACAATATCGTCAATTCCATCACTATCGCCATCACCACTACTGTTAAAAATACCACTTTCAAAGCCGTCCGCTATACTATCGTTGTCAGAATCCAAATCCTGAAAATCTGCGGCTCCATCAGAATCTGTATCCTCTGCAGACGCTAATCCACCATGACCTGTAAGATCCGCATCGAGAACATCGATAATGCCATCAGAGTCGACATCAGCATTGTTAAACTCTACATACCCAGAGGTACTTTGACCTTCAATATAATCTGCAATACCATCATTGTCCGAGTCCAAATCACGGAAATCATCAATACCATCATTGTCTGAGTCAACAGGGTCCGTTCCAGATCCAACCGCATCAGCAACACCGTCACTGTCAGCATCAATGAAATCTCCGCCATCAATGATGCCGTTATTATTTGAATCTAACACCGCTAGATCTGCACCACTTTCTTGCAAGTCGCTGACACCATCATTATCGCTATCCAAGTCTACGCGATCGAAAATACCATCACCATCAGTATCGATATCATTCACAGTGAAAGACGCGAGAGTAACATTGTAAGCCATATCAGTAATGCCAGAAAAACCCGTCCCTACTGTAGGATCAGTACTACCCGCAATAACTAAACCAGCAACTCCGCCACCAGTGTCAATCAAAGTAACGACTGTTTGAACGTCCTGTATAACAGGGTTTAAAATATTGCTCTGAAAACCAGTATTCAAGTTTACAAGCGAAGACTCTGTCGCGCCTGTGCCTGGGTTAAACGTTAAATCAAATGTTTCTCCGGCCCCATTCAAGTCTCCTCGAGCATCAATATTACTAATTAAAACATCATCTCCAATCGCATAATTCAGGCCTGTTGCAGGATTAACAAAACCGGATAGATCAATTACGTTATGAGGCAAGACTGTCGAACCACCATTAGGAGGGATTTGCGATACTGCTGTAGTTGTGAAGTCGGTAGCAATTATTTCAGCTTCATCTACATCTAAAATACCATCATTATCATCATCAAGATCATCAATATCCATGATGCCATCATCATCTGCATCACCTGGTGCCAAGACGCCTGAAAATGCAGATGCTGTATCAGCACTCAGCAAAGAAACCGCTTCAATCGAACCAGTTGACTTTTCTAACTCAAAATCTCCACCAAATTGCGCATTACCAGTATCATCATCTGATGCGGCTATATCAGCGTCTGTTAGTGCAGCAATATCATTCAGAAAATCGTCAGAACCTGCGACGTTACAACCATGCAGCAAGATATCGCCATTGACTGCAAGCGCATCGCCCCATGCAGAAATTTGATCGCTATAGTCGCTTAATGTTTCGCTATTAATGCGCTGATTACCTAATTGGATTTCGCCCACAGCGCCGTGGGATATAATATCTATCGCGTCTAAACCTGAGTACTCAGACAGGATATTTGTAATTTCTTGAACTTGATTATCAGCCGGATCGAGCAAATAGATAGCCACGCCATCTATAATTATTGCACCGTCCTCATTTGCTGTATAACCTGCATCTTCTAGAGATGTATCTGCACCCGAATCATTGGATGCACTTTGATTAGAGGGGACATCTGACGTTGCAGGCGGAGCATTACTTGTATTAGCAGCATCAGCATCAGCCGACTCTACAGAAACAGCAGATTCAACCGAAGGAATTTCATCATCTTCTTGGCCTAGTTCAATTTCTTGAATAACTCCATTCAGCAAATCTTCATAGCCTAAAACTGAAGTATCAATGAATACAACGCGTGTTACTTTTGGCTCTTCGACTGTGGCTTCATCAACATCATCCGATTGATCTGAATCATTGACATCATCAACACTTGAATCAACATTCACTTCTTCAGATGAGGCTTGTTCTTGTACAGTATTGTTTGAATTTGAAATAGAATCCGACGTGTCGGCAGAAATTTCAACAGCTGAACTTGGACCAAATAACGGATTTGCATTATTATCAACACCATCCACTGCAAGCGCATCAGTTGCTTCTTCAGTTGTAATAACTTGATTGTCAGATGCATTTGAGTCTACTTCTAAGCTGTCAGCTATACCGTCAACTTCTAAAGAACTCTCATTACTTACCGTAACTCCAGTATCAGTATTAGTGTCAGTATCAGGCGAAGCATCCGATTGATCTGCCGAAGCTTCAACAACAGGATTAGGTAAAGACTCTGGTGATTGAGAATTAGCATTATCAAGAATTTCATCAGCCGCTGCTGGCGCCGCGCCATCAAACATCATTCTTGCTTCTAAATTAAGTAACACACTCGGCCGTTCAAAACCATTGGCATACTTTTTATGAAGCTTGCCTACAACATCGTTTAATTTTGACTTAACGACCTTTTTTGATTTGTTAAATCCTTTAATTTTAGAACTACTTTTCTTATCAACCATGGAAGAGCCTTATTGTTTGCCTTCATATATAAACGTGTTTTGCACAGAGGTTTACACAATGGGTCATTATTAAATAATCAATACTTTAATTTGACACCACTTTGCATTAGTCAATATATATATGGCGATAAATCATAGCCAACAAAAAACACACGTTAATCGTTAACTTGTGTTAAATGGGGTGTTTTCATCGATAAAAGGACATTATCTGTTTAACTTTCTTATCTTAAAAAGAACTTTATTAAAGTGTACTAGCTTGGTTTAATTGCAAACATTTGATAGAGAGCTTTCGTACTCATTTGGAGTTTTATAACCCAAGGTTGAGTGCAACCTAGTTCCAATTTAAGTATGAACTTAAAAGTGTTTTTTTTGATAATTCAAAATGAATAAGTCCTAATAAATTTGAAGTCTACGAGATAAAAAAGTAGCTCAATTTAATGCTGGCGAAGAAATAAATACTGTTTTTTATGAATTTTCTAAAGGGAAAAGCGTTCACGTAAAAAATAAGCTACACCATCTTTATGATTGTGCCCAATGACAGCGCTCGCAGCATTTTTAATGCTATCTTTGGCATTCTCAGGCGCATAACTTTCATCAGCAGACGCAAACATACTTAAATCATTATCACTATCACCAAAGCAAATCACCTCACTAATCCCTAATTGCTTTTTTAAATTGATCACTGCAGAACCCTTATTTGCATGACGATGATGAACATCCATCCAGCTAAAATTTTTGCCTTCCATCGCTGGCCCAGAGTATGCAATTAAGTTTTCATTCTCATTAAGCTCTAGACACATTTTATGAATCGCATCATTATCACCTATCATACTAATATTCGTAACTTGGCTATTAACTGGCAATTCCTCTAAAGGTAAAAGTTTAGCTTTACTATTAGTAAAGTATCTATAAACAAGGCCTTTTTCCACATCGTGATGTGTAGCAGTGTGAAAAATATAATGCTGATCATTGCTTCCTATAACATGAACAAATGGTGTTATTCCATGAGTTAGCACAACATCTACAATCGTTGAAATTTCAGTATTATTAAGTAAGTTCTCAAGGGAAAGTTGATGAGTTTGAGGGTCCCATACTGTCACTCCGTTGCTATAAATTTGCGGTAAATCAAAAACATGCCCGTCCATAATAGGTTGAGCCGAGAGCATAGTTCGCCCAGTTGCGACGGTATAGAGTATATTTTTGTCTCTTAACAAAGAAAGAGTGTCTTTAGTGAAGGCAGAAATTTCAGATGCATCATTTAAAAGAGTGCCATCTAAATCAAAAAAAATAAGATGCATTAATTATTATCGCTTTGGATTAAGTATTAAATATCATTCTATATATTTGCAGATCAGTTTTAAGTGAATAACTTAAATAAATAGAGAGAGTTAATTCATATCAGAATTTTCTAGGAGAAATTCTCTTCTATGAAGAGATAAGTGTTGATAAATGTAACTCAACGATTAGTTACACAATTTTTTCCCAATTGTGAACAGCATTATTTTTCAGTGTGTCTCTAGTGTAGTACTTAACCATTTAAACTGTTGAGTGTCATATGAAGTTAGCTGAGTAGTACGTGATACACGACTATTATTGAGCGCAGCTTGTAAACATTTATGAGTGGATAAATTTCTCAGGCGATCAATTGGCCACCGTTAATTTCGATGACTTGCCCTGTGATATATCCGGACAATTGTTCTGAGGCCAAGAAAACATAACATGGAGAGCAGTCATTCGCCCTTCCTAAACATTTTAAGGGAATGGATTTTCTAGTCGATTCTAGCTTTTGTTCACTTGAATAACGTGTATGAAAGTCAGTCACAATTGTACCCGGAGACACTGCATTTGCTCTTATATTGTCCGGGGCCAACTCACGAGCTAACGCTTTGGTGTATGTACTAACAAATGCCTTGGACGCACTATAAATTGAAGAACCAGGACTTCCTCCAGTGGTAGCTGAAATTGAAACAGTATTTATTATTGAGGCGTGATTTGAATTGCGTAGCAAGGGAATCAAAGCACTGGTAATTTGAACGACAGAAGACTGATTCAAATTGACCACGCTTTGATATTGTTCATGGGTTAATTGATCTGCAGGAAAGCGCCCTAACATCGTTCCTGCATTATTTATTAACACATCAATACATGATGTCTTTGATTTTACGAATTCGATGAAATCATCTACTGATGTAGCATCAGAAAAGTCTGCTTCGGCAACTGACGAGGTCAGTCCATCAAGGTTTTTAGCCGTACCTTCTCGACCACTATGCGCTATCACATTTGCACCACAGGCAAGCAAATCATTGACGATTGCGAGACCAATCCCCCTCCCTGCACCAGTAATAACAACTGTTTTACCTTTTAATAGTTTTTCATCAAAGAGCTTTGTATTCATTGTATTTGCTTAGAAAAATATAGGATTAAGGTGAAATTATTAATATTTACTTTTGAATTTTAAGATTTATAAAAAAGGACCTGAGTTACCTCAGGTCCAAGTCCGTCAAATGCTTATTAAACATTTTAATAGTCTTAACCAGAGAGGCCTTCACTATTATTTGAAGTCAATTTAGTTAGTCCAGCTTTTAATTAACTCATCATACGAAACAGTAATACCTGCTGGCTTTTCATTAGCTAACTTAGCTTTCGGTGCTCCATCCTGTGCAAGCCAGAATTTAGCATCTTTTTCTTCATTGAGCTTAGGACCAAGTTCACCTTGCACACCAGCACGTTCAATACGAGCCAATACTTTTTCTTGAGCCTCACAAAGAGCATCTAATGAACCTTGAACTGTTTTCGCACCAGACATTGCATCACCAATATTCTGCCACCACAACTGAGCTAGCTTCGGATAGTCAGGAACATTTGTTCCAGTAGGAGACCACTGTACGCGAGCTGGCGAACGATAGAATTCAATTAAACCACCTAACTTAGGAGCACGCTGTGTGAAATGATCTGAGTCAATAGATGATTGACGAATAAAAGTAAGACCCACATCAGATTTCTTGAGATCAACCGTTTTCGATGTCACAAACTGAGCATACAACCAAGCCGCTTTGGCACGATCAACTGGAGTTGATTTCATCAATGTCCATGATCCTGCATCTTGATAACCAATCTTGGTACCTGGCTTCCAATACGCACCATGAGGTGAAGGCGCCATTCTCCATTTAGGAGTACCGTCAGCATTCATCACTGGAAGATCAGGCTTTACAGTTGCCGCTGTAAATGCTGTATACCAGAACATTTGTTGCGCTACATTGCCTTGAGCAGGAATGGGTCCAGCCTCGCCAAACGTCATGCCCGAAGCTTCCGGTGGAGAGTATTTGCCCAACCACTCAATTGCTTTGGTCACTGCGTAAACTGCTGCTGGTGAATTTGTTGCTCCACCACGTGCGACACAAGAACCAGTTGGTTGAGATTTATCGTTTACACGAATACCCCATTCATCAACTGGAAGGCCGTTTGGTTCACCAACATCGCCCATGCCAGCCATTGACATCCAAGCATCAGTGTAACGCCAGCCGAGTGATGGATCTTTCTTACCATAGTCCATGTTTCCATATACTTTCCCGTTAACACCTAAACGAGACAGGTCACGGCCAGTAAAGAACTGAGCAATATCTTCATATGCTGACCAGTTCACTGGCACACCCAAGTCATATCCATATTTGGCTTTAAAGTCAGCTTTATTTTTTTCATCATCAAACCAGTCCGCTCTAAACCAATATAGGTTTGCAAACTGCTGATCCGGCAGTTGATATAACTTACCATCTGGCGCAGTCGTGAATGAAGAACCAATGAAGTCATCCAGATCAAGACCTGGATTAGTAACATCCTTACCTTCACCACTCATCCAATCTGTTAAATTTCGTACTTGCTTATAACGCCAATGTGTTCCTATCAAGTCTGAATCATTGACATAGGCGTCATAGATATTTTCACCTGATTGCATTTGAGTTTGAAGTTTTTCAACCACATCCCCTTCACCAATAAGATCATGAGTAACCTTAATGCCTGTGATAGCTGTAAATGCTGGAGCAAGAACTTTTGATTCATACTCATGGGTACCAATAGTCTCGGAAACGACTTTAATACTCATTCCTTTGAAAGGTTTAGCGGCATCTATAAACCATTGCATTTCTGCTTTTTGTTGGTCTGCACTTAAAACTGATAAGCCATTGATCTCATTTGCTAAGAATTTTTCCGCATTGGCCGTATCGGCTTTTGCAGCAGTCATTCCTATCATGAGACTTGTGACAGTTGCGGATAATATTATTTTTTTTCGCATGTTCAAATCCTCCTCTAGGTTTTTTATGCGTTAAGAACGGAATACACAAAAGGTATTTCCACTAGAAATTTCATACTGTTTTAAAAACGCCGATGGTATACACAAAAGAAATCACTAAAGCCCACCACAAACCAGAACCGACGAATCCTAGCCAAGCGAGGTGGATAAAAGCACTACCAAGTAGGGAGATAAATAAACGATCACCCCTAGTTGTCTCAAATCGAAGTATTCCTACTCGCGGGTTCCCACCCGGAGAAAAATACTCCCAAATACACATAATAATTAAACAAGTGACTATACCACCCCAGAAAATTGCGGTCGGTACCGTCCAAGCCATCCAAGAGAAATTCATAATTATCTCCTATTTATCTGATATTTTTTCATAAAGAACCCGTTAAACACGGCCTAAGGCAAAGCCCTTAGCAATGTAGTTACGAACAAAATAAATGACTAATGCACCAGGGATAATAGTTAGCACACCGGCGGCGGCCAACACTCCCCAATCAACGCCTGAGGCGCCCACTGTTCTAGTCATAATGGCAGCAATAGGTTTTGCATCAACTGTGGTTAGCGTCCGCGCGAGAAGTAATTCTACCCATGAAAACATAAAGCAAAAGAATGCTGCTACGCCAATGCCTGAAGCAATTAATGGTGTAAATATTTTGACAAAGAACTTTGGAAATGAATAACCATCAATATAAGCAGTTTCATCAATTTCTTTAGGGACACCAGACATGAAACCTTCAAGAATCCACACCGCTAATGGCACATTAAATAAGCAATGTGCGAGTGCTACCGCGATATGCGTATCGATTAGACCAAACGACGAATACAATTGGAAAAATGGCAGTACGAAAACTGCTGCTGGCGCCATTCGGTTTGAGAGCAACCAGAAAAACATGTGCTTATCACCAAGAAAGCGATATCGCGAAAAGGCATAAGCCGCGGGTAGTGCGACCGTTATCGAAATCACTGTGTTGATAGCAACATACAACATTGAGTTTATATACCCGTTATACCAAGATG
Source organism: uncultured Arenicellaceae bacterium (assembly GCA_938002995.1). GTDB lineage: Bacteria > Pseudomonadota > Gammaproteobacteria > Arenicellales > Arenicellaceae > CALKZN01. The sequence goes on from CALKZN010000072.1 coordinate 18,580, forward strand.
GGTCGCCAAAAATGACTGCATAGTTGGCAAGTGTTGGGTTTTCTGGGAATAAGGTAAATTTTGACAAAATTTCTTGATTTGTCTTAAAACTCATATTGATGAGCCAATAAATAGGCAGCATCAAAAAGACAATATACGTTGATGGAATGAGCCACTTCAGGTTCATGCCTTTCTTTTGCATAGTCGACTTATTCAAGTGGCCATCCACGAGTGTGTGTGTTGTTTTATCAGCAGTACTCATTAGACCTCCTTCTCTTGTATATCGTCTTTTCCCACATTGCTCATGACCGTGAAAAACACATAGCACACTAATAAGACGATTAATTGGTATATAAGAGACATTGCTGCTGCAGGTCCCAGATCAAATTGACCTATCGCCTGTTTGACTAAATCAATGGATAAAAAGGTCGTAGAATTTCCTGGCCCGCCGCCGGTCAAAACAAATGGTTCGGTATAGATCATAAAAGAATCCATAAAACGCAACAGAAACGCAATGATTAAGACCCCTTTCATTTTAGGAAGTTGAATAAATCTAAAAATTGACCACCTTGAAGCACCGTCTATCCTTGCAGCCTGGTAATAAGCCTCTGGAATAGAAACTAAACCTGCATAACACAATAAAACAACTAAACTGGTCCAGTGCCAAACATCCATGACAATGATCGTTATCCATGCATCAAAAATATTGTTGGTATAGTTATAATCAACGCCTAGCCAAGACATTGCATTGCCCAATAGACCGATATCCCCTCTTCCAAAAATTTGCCAAATCGTGCCAACTACATTCCATGGGATGAGCAAAGGAAGAGCCATTAAAATAAGACAAACTGGCACCCATATTCCTTTTCTTGGCATTTTCAGTGCGATCAAAATTCCTAAGGGGATTTCGATGCAAAGTATAATAAATGAAAATAATAGATTGCGGCCTAAAGCATCGTGAAACCTCTCAGACCTTAAAACTTCTGTAAACCACTCAGTTCCAACCCAAAAGAATTTATTACCGCCAAAGGTATCTTGTACCGAATAATTGACGACTGTCATGATCGGTATGATTGCTGACAGCGCAACCAATAAAAAAACCGGAAGAACTAAAAACCATGCTTTATTATTAAATGTTTTATCCATAGTCTATTCGCCTTTTGATAAAGCTTGAGGTTGAATCAAATGATCATCTTGATAAATATGGATCTGTGAGGTATCGAACTGAATTTTTGGGCTAGATGGAATACTCTCGCCCTCATTTAGCATGATATTAATTTTATTGCCTTCAAGCTTGGCACGTACTATTTTGAACCGGCCAATATCTTCCACCGAGTCGATCTCTACTGGGGTACCCGATATTGAATCGCTAAATGACACAAATTCAGGTCGAATACCTAACTCAATTTTCCCTAATAAATCCTCATAACCGCCTTTTAATTCAATAACATTCGATCCAATAGTGGCTTTGTTGTCCATAACTTCTGCAGGCAGAATATTCATACCTGGAGAGCCTATGAAATA
>CALKZN010000073.1 GCA_938002995.1 uncultured Arenicellaceae bacterium
CAACAATTACTTAACTTGATACAGTTTCTTTCTGAAAGTCCTGCATGCCAAGCTACACTCAAAGAAAGTCACAAAACAGACTTGCTCAAAAAGCTAGTCACCAGCGCACAACAAAAACAGCAACAACTGCCCTTCTTACTCTGGCAAGCTACACTCAATGAAAAAGAATATCGATCCTTTTGGAAAACTTCGAACATCGATACCAAGTATCCCGAAACATTGCCACCCAAACAAAGTGAAGCATTAGAAGACTTGTTCCAATTCAATCGAAGTGTCTTAGAAAACACTGAAACCTCAGTTGCGCTAGAAGAAACACTCGGCACCCTTCGCCATGGCGATGGCGGTCAACTTCTAAGTGCTTATATTTATTTACACAATAAACTGGAAGTCGCTAATCAATTGTTAGAACAAGCCTTAAAGAAGCCCTTTTGCTATCCAGAAAACCCGCATCCAAAAGTTAATATTCTCAAAAATACGATTAATAAGTTTTTCATTCCTGAAATCCAACGCCTCTCCAATGACCTGAATCAACGCCTCGAGAAAATCATGCCCAAAGTGCAACAACTTGAAGAACTACAACCCAACAGAGAACACCCAGCTTTTAAAGCCTGGCGGATTGAACGCAATCACATATTTAAGTTAGCTAGAAAAGCAACAAAAAAACATGTCTTAATAATCAACAAACTCTATGTCCAATGTGCTCTCAAACCTGGTAAGCAAGCAGATTAATATAAGCTCAGTAGCATATTGAACAGATATCAATGTGGTTTTGAGGGTCACCAATTTACTAGGTTCAGATTGTTAATCAATTCCTTTTTTGTGACAATTTTAGACACAATTAACTATTCAAAATAAGATTACCTTCTGCAATATTTAACAATGTATTTACCTCCTTTGAGGCCAACATCTATATTTAACCAATCTCAAGCCACTACAGCCACTGATTTAATTTGTGCCCAGACTTCGCTATCAGCGCGTAAATTGAGCTGATGAACAGACTTCCTCGTGAGCCGTGCGATCAATGTATTCTTGCCGATTTGAAGACGAACTAAGGCCATTGCACTATTTGGATCATTACTTACTTCAAGCACTCTAGCTGCTAGCTTATTGAGAATACTGTTATCCGTTTGTGGCTCCAAAGCAAGACTGATATCTTTGGCAAGGATACGAACACGCATCTCTTGGCCGACTATGAATTGATTATCTGGAATTTGGATTTCTCCAGAATCAATGCTGACCGTTGCAATGTGCCACTGTTGGTCAATCATTGAAACTGTGCCATGGACAACGACACTCCAATCTTGACCAAAATGCATCGGCAAGTCCAAGCGAGAAAAGACGGCCTGTACATTACCTTGAGCGACGATTGCGCCTTGCTCTAACAAAACTACGTGATCAGCTAGTCGAGCAACTTCATCAAGAGAATGACTGACGTATATGATAGGAATATCAAAGGTATTTCTGATTGCTTCTAGATAATGCAGTATTTCTTGTTTTCGAGCATCATCCAGAGAGGCAAGCGGTTCGTCCATAAGTAATAAACGCGGCTTGATGAGTAACGCGCGTGCTATAGCCGCTCGCTGACGTTCCCCACCGGATAAGCCATCTGGTATTTGCGTTAATAGATTTTCAATCCCCATAACATCAATGACTTGCTTATATAGCTCAGTATTAGATGTCTCTTTTTCTTGAAAAAAACCTGAACCCTTATGAAGAAGCCCTGAACGCTTAATTGCAAAGTCTAGATTTCCTTGCACTGTAAGGTGTTCAAACAAGCTCGCTTCTTGAAAAACATAAGCTAGCGGCCTTTTGTGAGTTGGTAAAAAATGCGTCTCATCCTGCCATGTTTCATTATTGACAATTAAATAACCAGATGAAGTCTTCTCTAAACCAGCAATACAACGAAGTAATGATGTTTTACCGGAACCAGAATGCCCAAATATAGCGGTGATTCCCGTCCCTGGCATGTTGAAATCAACATCCAGACAAAAGCTCTGCTCAGTCTTGGATTTTTTATTCGCATTAAAGTCTAGACGAAATCGTGCTTGGATGAGCTCTGAAAGTTCAATCATCTTATCCACGATCAAGCACCATACTTCATACCAACAGCAGATTTTTTATGCTGGAACCAATAAAGCGTGAGTAAAACTACGAATGAGAATGCCAACATTGCGCCTGCCAAAGCATGCGCTTTGGTATATTCCAATGCTTCAACATGATCATAAATCTGTACAGATACCACTCGCGTTTCTTCAGGAATATTGCCTCCGATCATCAATACAATGCCGAACTCACCAACCGTATGAGCAAAACCGAGGATTGTCGCGGTGATAAACCCAGGCTTTGCTAGCGGCAGCACTACATTAAAAAACCTATCTAACGGTCCTGCTCTGAGCGTAGCGGCGACTTCAAGAGGTCTGTCTCCAATGGCTTCAATTGCATTTTGAATCGGCTGCACCACAAATGGCATTGAATAAAATATGGAAGCAACGACTAAACCCCAAAAGGTAAAAGGTAATAAGCCCAGACCAAGCGCTTGCGTTACTTGCCCAACAGGACCATTAGGTCCCATCACAATCAACAGATAAAACCCTAACACCGTTGGCGGCAATACCAAGGGTAATGCCACAATTGCTCCTATCGGCGCTTTCCAGCGCGATTCAGTGCGCGCCAACCACCATGCGATTGGCGTGCCTATGATAAGCAACAAAATCGTGACAGTAGTTGCTAAACGCAATGTCAGCCAAATGGCGGCGATATCTGCTTCAGAAAAACTCATGATGTTGATTATTTAGAATCTTATCCCCTAGGTAAAGTGTTCTTGGGTAAAGTGTTCTTGGGTAAATCGCTCTTAGGAAAAATGTAGCCATAAGATTGAATCATCGCCCTGCCTTGATCGCTTTGCAAAAACTCTAACAAAGCTTTCGCTGCAATATTGTCTTTCCCATGTTTTAATAAAACCGCATCTTGACGAATCGGCATGTGTAATTCATTAGGGACTTTCCACATTGACCCTTTAGCAGTTTGGCCTGGCTGGGCAAGCTGTGACAAAGCAACAAAACCTAGATCCGCATTGCCCGAGCTAACAAATTGGTAGGTTTGTGCAATATTTTCGCCTTGAATCCACTTAGATTGTGTTGTTTCTTTCAAACTCAATTGATCCAAAGTCTGAACCGCAGCTAAGCCATATGGCGCTAATTTAGGATTTGCGATAGCGAGTTTACTAAAGCTGCCAGACCGCAAACGTTGTTGATAGTTAGCTTCGTTGATAAAACCTTCTTTGCTTGACCACAACACTAAACTACCAAGCGCATAAGTAAACTGACTCCCTGAAACAATTAAGCCTCTTTGTCTCAATGCATGGACTTTGTCTTGGTCGGCAGAAAAGAACACATCAAATGGTGCGCCATGTTGAATTTGCGCAACAAATTTCCCCGAAGAACCATAGGATATTTTTAACTTATGCTTTGAAGATTGTTCAAACTCTTGAGCAATTGCACGCATTGCGTTGGTAAAATTAGAAGCTACTGCTATACGGATTTCTTCAGATTGAGCTTGTGAAATACCCCCAAAGACTAAGAGCATTAATAGCAGTTTTCGTCTATACATTCTTTTCATAGCAATCTTTGAATAACAACAAAACAATAATCCATAAAGGCGCCATTATAACTATTGAAAACAGCATGACGTTGATTGAACTCAATTAAGCATATTTATTTTTAGTAAAAAAATTAGAAAGGCATATTAATAATAACATTTGAAAATTTAAAACGTTTTACACAAGTTAACACCACCATGTATTAATAATTCCTATAGACCCCCGACCCCAACATTACAAAAGTCTGATGTTTGATGTTAATTTTGGCTTCAATGCCTACATAACCTTTACGTTAACGTTAACTTAGTATACTCTTAGATAGAACTTAAAGGAGGCATATAATGACTATAAATATAATAAAAAATTACCTTAGCCTTGCTCCACTATTCTTAGTGTTGCTTTTAACAATGCTTTTTTCCGCTCCTTATGCAAATGCGCAGAGCAAAGTATATAACTGGAAACTCGCATATACTTGGCCAACGGATTTCCCTTTATTCACGGTATCGATTAAAAATATGGCAAAACATGCCAAGGAACTTTCCAATGGCCGTTTAAATATTATCCACGAAAGTTCAACAGTTCATAAGAAACCTTTAGGTATTTTTGACATGGTTCAAAGTAATGAATATCAGATGGGACAATCTGTGGGTTTCTATTGGCAGAAAAAAGATGTCAACACTGCTATCTTGGCGTCTGTGCCATTCGGTATGATTGCACAAGAAAGATATGGTTGGTTCTATCATGGCGGTGGCAAAGAGCTCACTGAAAAAGTGTATAAGAAATACGGACTAAAAATATTTCCATCAGGCAATGTTGGCATGCAAATGGGTGGGTGGTATAAGAAAGAAATTAATAGCCTTGAAGACTTAAAAGGACTAAAAATACGTATTCCAGGCTTAGGCGGAACTATCATGCAAAAAATTGGCGTTGAGCCTACAAACATGCAAGCTGGTCAGTTATATAAAGCATTAGAGTCTGGTGAGCTTGATGCGGTTGAATGGGCAAACCCAGGCATTGATTTGAATATGAAATTTTATGAACATGCTAAATATTACTATACTGGCTGGCAGGAACCAGCAGTTGAGTTACAATTTTTAGTCAACGAAAAAGCATACAATGACCTACCAAAAGATCTGCAAAAAGTCTTAACAACTTCTATGAAATTAGCCGCATTTGAAGGTTTCATAAATTATCATCACGGCAACATCACTAAGTTTAAACAATTATTGACAGATCATCCTGATATTAAAATCCGAGCATTCCCTACAAAAGTAATTCGAGCTCTAGCAAAAGAAACGCGAAAAGCATTGGAAGAAATTATAAAATCTGGCGACCCATTAACAAAAGAAATCCTCAATTCGCAATTGAATTACCTTAAAGATGCTAGACAATGGACACGCTTTGGCGACCAAGCTTATTTAAGTAATACTGTTCCATTGTTGCCATTTAAATAATTCTGAAATTACAGATACAAACTTATGTTAAGGGGCGAACATTGTTTGCCCCTTTTTATATACAAACAAGGAAATATTGTTTTAAAAGATAATACTGATGTACTCATGATTTAAATAGTCCGTTAAAAATTGAGCATATTAAGCTGTGCTGCTTCTAGAAAATCACACGATTGATGAGTCTTCTTTCACTTCAGCTATTATCTTTTGATAATTACAGAGCTTACGCCACTGATTGAATTTGCTTACAAGGATCAACACATCAATTTTCAAATATCTATTGTGAGACGAAAACTAATCAAACGCAAATATCTTGCTAACTTCTGAAAACTTAACTAATAAAATAGCGATATAAAGTAATCGTTAAAGGAATGGTTAAAATCGAAATGCCCGTTTGTACTACTACGATTGCAGCCATCAAAGGTGCATCACCTCCCATTTGTTTTGCCAAAGTATAAGCAGGCGCTGCAGTCGGTACTGCACCAAATAATAAGGCAATTGCTGTTTGTGTTTCCGTCAGCTCTAGGTTGAGGCAAACAATGAAAATAACACATGTGAATACGCCCATTTTTAATAAACAAGAGAGCACAAGAGGAACCCAATCGGCAGTAAAATCTTTTACTCGAATATTTGCGCCAACTCCTAGCAACACAATTGGCAAAGCAGCGCCACCCAGTAAGCGTGTGGATTCATGCAAGACAGGCACATTTTCCCAGTCAAAATAATTAAACGTCAAGCCAAGCAACACTGCAATGATTAATGGGTTCCGCGCTAATTCGCCTAAGGTGTTTAAAATGAGTGCATTTAATTTTTCGCCTTTACTCAAATGCCAAACCATCAGTGTGACTACCGTTAAGTTGGTCATTGGAATTAAAATAGCAGAACCCAATGCCGCGGTAGATAAACCAGAGGTTCCATAAATAGTTTCCGCAATGGCTAATGCAATAAAAGTATTATGCCTGGCAGAACCTTGCATAACAGAAGTTAGGGTCGGCGCAGAAAGTTTCAATATCTTAGACAGCACAACAGATAAGATAACTACCGAGAAAAAACCAGCATAAATCGCCATGGCATATTTGCCAATCAGATCTGCGGATACTTCAATCTGCGAAGTTTTATTGAATAACAGCGAAGGAATAAGCACCCAATAAACCAACTTGTTATTCAAATGCCAAAAATCTAAGCTAGGAATACTGAAACGCATCAATGCGAAACCTAGCAATATCAAAGCAAAAACGGGAATAATGGCAAATAGAATATCAAGCATTCGAGGTCAACCTTATGATCTAATCCTTCAAATAATGAATCATGGATATTTGTATATTCACATTCATGATTCCTCAGTAAAACTGTCTATATCAGCGATATCTCGCTGCCAGTAAATCGATGATATCAGTTATCACTTTCATATTTAATGGCTGATCCATTTGAACCGCATAGCTTTGCGAGAAGTATGCGCTCATGTCTAACCCTACACCTAAAGCACAAAGATTGATTTCGCCTTTTTGCTCAATTTCACTGACTACTTTCAATAAATGACTATCTAAAATCGGCTGATCATTAGCTGTTTCTGTTGAGGTGTCCATGGGTGAACCATCGGAAATCACCAACAATGTTTTACGACTACCGCTTTGACGGCGTAGGCGTTGAGCCGCCCATTGAACAGCCTCACCATCTAAGCTCTCACGGAATAAGTCACTTTTATACATTCCAGCTAATGCATTGCGACTATGCTGCCATTTTTCTTTGGCATCTTTATAGATATAGTGTTGAGAGTCGTTTAAACGTCCTGGGTTTTCAGGTCGGCCTGATGCCTGCCACTTTTTAAATGACTTGCCACCATTCCATAGCGCTGTGGTGAAACCTAATACTTCGGTCTTAATTTTCGCGACTTCAAAACCACGGACTAATAAGTCAATGATGATCGATAGAATGGCTACATGGTTATTCATTGATCCGGAATTATCAATCAAGATGCTGACCACATTATCTTCTTCTGGCAGCACCATTTGCTGCCTATAAAGGAAATAATAATCAGGATCTGCAATCATTTGTGGCAATTGCTTAGGATCAATAGATCCTGTCTCTTGGGCAAACATCCATGCATTAGACTGACGATATGTGAATAGCTTTTTCGCATGATGTGCGATGCGCACATAGCTGATTGCGTGCTGTTTTATTTGTTCATCAAGCGTTTGACGAAATTTTTCCAACTGAGCTTTACGAACTAAGTCGGCGACACGATCAACTCGATCAAAATTTGTGGTAAAAATTTCATAATCACGCAAACTCTCATCCGGGTTAAGCGTGATGTATTGATCTAGTGCACTCATCTGAGCAGCTTCTTGACCTAGATCACTTGGAAAAAACAACAGATTTAAACTCTGTTTTATTTCAACTTCTAATTGCTCAGCATTTACTATTTCATCGCCTTCAGGCGCCAAGCTTTGCTCGATGATTGCAACAATGTGTAAGGATGTTTTGGCATACTCCTCCTGATCAAGCCGGTGCATCCTTAACTGACGTAAGTTATCACCAATTTGACCAGACAAACCCATACGAGTGGATTCAATACTGTCTTGAATGTGTTCAGGCAAACCAATTGCAGTTAAGCGAGACCATACTACGGTCGTGATCGTGAACAGCAGCAGACCAATTTCAGTTTCGGTTAATCCATTGCCACTGGTTTGTTCCGCCCAATATAAAAAGCGCTTAGTGAGATTCGCTTTCATACCAGGCAACAAGTCTGGAGTTGCCTCTACCCTTAACTGCTCCAATAGTTCATATACCAACTTCCCTATCGTATCTTCGGGACAATATTGTTTGAAAATTATGGGATCACTTTGAGACAAACGCAATGCAATACCATCAGCAATGCCACGGAGATTCACATGTTGCGCATGCTCGTCAAATAACTGTAGATGCGGGGAATGTAATGGAAACGGTTTGCTATCAACATACAAAGCCCCCCCTCGATAATATGCGCTCGGCTCATTGGCCAATGCACGCACTGATGTTGCGATCCACTTTTTGATATTTACAGTATGATTATCCACACTCATTATTTACCACACATCATTATTTATGAGATGAATGATTAATCGTTAAAAGTTGCCGGCGAAACAAGTTCTTTAAGATCAGCATTGAAACAACGTTGATAATATTCAGCCAAGATTGGATGTTCCATTTCGTCACATTTATTTAAGAATGACAAACGAAATGCTGTTTCTAAGTTTTTGAAAATCATCAAATTTTCAGCCCATGCAATCACCGTTCTTGGAGACATGAGTGTTGATAGATCGCCCGCATTAAAACCTTGACGAGTTAAATTAGCCAACGCAACCATGCTATCAACTGTTTTTTCGTAGTTTTGCTCACTTTGAATGGCTGGCAATTGGCCAATTACAATTCGTGCTTCAACTGCTGGGTCAAGATAATTCAGTCTTGATACAACATTCCAGCGATCAATCATCGCCTGATTGATCATTTGCGTACCATGATAAAGACCGCTTAAGTTACCTAAGCCAATAGTGTTTGATGTCGCAAAAATACGGAAATCTGGATGCGGTTTTATGACTTTGTTTTTTTCAAGCAAAGTAAATTGACCGTTTTGCTCAAGAACACGCTGGATAACAAACATGACCTCAGGGCGGCCTGCATCAAATTCATCAAAAATCAGCGCAACTGGACGTTGAATTGCCCATGGCAATAAGCCTTCTTGAAAGACTGTGACTTGTTTATTGTCTTCAAGTACTACTGCATCTTTACCTACCAAATCATGACGGCTTAAATGACCATCTAAGTTGATGCGTAAGCAAGGATAATTTAGACGTGCGGCAACTTGTTCAATATGCGAAGACTTACCGGTACCATGCAAACCATGAATCAATACACGACGGTTATATTTAAATCCTGACAAAATTGATTGCGTGACCTGATTATCAAAAACATAGTTTTCGTCTAAAGGTGGGACAAGATCATTTTTTTCAGAAAATGCAGGAATCGATTCATTCAAATCGACGTTAAATGTTTCTTTGGCGGAAACGCTAGTATCCGGCTTTAAATCAATAATATCCATGGCGGTATTGTTGCACTATTCAGTCAAGTTTATGTCAGTTTTATTGTTTAAAAAATTATTTAGCTACACTTTATTTAATGAAAAAGTATTATAAAAATAACGCTTTAGACAATATTAAAAATATATCAGACAAAAAAAGAGTCTTGCCAGCAAACACTGACAAGACTTCTATTTTTGACACGTTCTTTACACAAATGTAAAGACGCTAAACTTATACGTAGTCTTTGTATTTCTCAAGAAGACGAGTAGGTTTAGCCAATGCATCACGACGGAAAGGGTCGCCTAGTTCACGTGTACACATGATTTCTAAAACGCATGTTTTGCCTTCGTTCATTTGCATGTCGATTGCTTTTTTCAATGCTGGACCAACATCTTCCAACTTATCAACAGTGATACCTTCTGAACCCATCGCAATACCGATTTGAGCAAAGCTTTCGCTTTCAAGTTCACCGGCAACAAAACGACGGTTGTAAAATTCAACTTGGTTCTTCTTCTCAGCACCCCATTGACGGTTATGGAAAACAACCGCTGTAACTGGGATGTCGTGACGAACAGCTGTCATGACTTCCATCATGCTCATGCCCCATGCGCCATCGCCTGCATAAGCAATACCTGGACGTTCTGGAGCTGCTGCTTTAGCACCAATCATTGTAGGAAGAGCGTAACCACAGTTACCAAAGCTCATTGGAGCAAAGAAACTACGTGGACGATCAAAACGTAAATAGCTGTGAGCCACTGAGTTGATGTTACCAATGTCTGTAGAGACCATTACATCTTTAGGCATTGCTTTTTCAAGCTCGCGTAAGACTTGACGAGGATGTAAATAATTACCCTCTTCTTTTGCTTGCTCTTCGATCATATCTAAGCTGAAATCATCTTTTTCATGAGTCCACTCATCAAGCTCTTTTTCCCAAGCTGATTTCGCATCAGCGATAGTTTTGCCACGAGATTCTTTAGTTGCTATACAAGCAACATCAAGGTTAGCAAGTTTTTCAGTAAGCACTTTTGCTGCTTCACCAGCATCACCACAAATACCGACTGCAATTTTCTTCACAAGACCCAACATTTTGTGGTCTGCATCGATTTGGATGATTTTCGCGTCTTTAGGCCAATAGTCAACACCATATTGTGGCAACGTACCGAATGGTCCTAAGCGTGAACCAAGAGCAACTACAACGTCAGCTTTCGCCATCATTTGCATGCCTGCTTTTGAACCTTGGTAGCCTAGAGGGCCACACCATAGTGGGTGACTTGCGCGGAATGAATCATTATGTTGATAGCTGTTTACTACTGGAGCGCCAAGCAATTCAGCAAGCGCTTCACATTCTTCAATAGCATCACCCATAACAACGCCGCCGCCAGAAATAATGACAGGGAATTTTGCATTAGCAAGCATTTCAGCTGCTTCAGTCAATGATTTGTCGCCACCAGGGCCACGATCAAGAACTGCAGGTTGAGGAATATCAAAATCACCTTCGCCGTAGAAGTAATCACGAGGAATATTCAATTGAGTCGGTCCAATCTCTGACATTGCACGATCGAAACAACGACCTGTGTATTCAGCCATACGATTTGGGTTGTTTACGTGACCTTGGTATTTCACGAACTCTTGAAACATTGGAAGTTGGTTAGCTTCTTGGAAACCACCAAGACCCATGCCCATAGTACCTGTTTCTGGAGTGATCATTACCACTGGGCTATGTGCCCAATATGCAGCAGCGATACCTGTGACACAGTTACTGATACCAGGGCCATTTTGGCCGATAACAACACCGTGACGACCGCTGACGCGAGCGTAACCATCAGCCATGTGCGCAGCACCTTGCTCATGCACAACTGGGACAAGACGGATGCCTGCAGGCGCAAAAATATCCATTGCGTCCATAAATGCAGAACCCATAATACCGAAAATATCGGTTACTTTATTAGCTGCTAATGTTTCGACAAAAGCTTCACTGGGGGTCATTCTAGCCATAATTTTATCCTGATAAATAATTATTTTAGGTGAGCCTAAATTTTTAAAATTTTAGTGTGATTAGTGTAATTCATATCTGTAACAGTGATTAGTACCAGAGCTGGAACACGAATTGGTACAAATCCAACACGGAACTCATGCTATCAACCTTGCTATGATATTTCAATCATAATTAACTAAAAATGAGAATTTAATGCTCAAAAAATGAAAAATTATCATTTTTTGAGCATTTTAACGTAACATCAATAACTTACATCAATACTTAGAACCCTACTCCACTTAGAAGGAATAGAGAGAAGTCTGGAACTAATGCAACGAGAATCCATACGATTATTAACGAAATCAAATATGGCATCGAATAAGCAAGCAGTTTCAGATACGGAATGCCTGTTATACCACTCGCCACATATAGATTAAGTCCATATGGAGGAGTAATAAAACCAATCGCATCACCGACCAAGAAAATTACCGCGAAGTGAATTGGATCTACACCAACACTCAATGCAATCGGTCCCAAAATTGGTGCCAAAATAATTGTATTCGGCAAACTCTCTAAGATAGTACCTGCCAAAAGAACAATTAACATACATGCAAATAGCACTGGGTAGTAACCACCCAAAGATGTCACCATATCAGTAATAAATGCTTTCGCACCTAATTGAGAAAGTACTTGTTGCATCACAATTGAGATCGCAATCAACGGCGCTAACATGCCTGTAATTTGACCAGAACGCATCAAGATTTTTGGTAACTCTTTAATTTTGATTTCACGAGTAATAAAAACACCGGCAAGCAAACAAAAGCCAGTTGTTACCCCTGCCGCTTCTGTTGGTGAAAATGCACCGCTATAAATACCCCAGATGACAATCGCAATTGCCAAGAAACCCAACCATGCTAATACTGCTGTTTTTGCAACATTCTTTGGACTGAACTTGATTACATGGCCCCAGTTGTTTTTCTTAGAAAAGATATAACAAACCAGTTGCATTGCGATAACCATCATTAAACCAGGAATGATACCGGCAACAAACAATTCGCCAATAGGCAACTGCATGATAAAGCCGTAGACAATGAAAATGATACTTGGCGGAATAATAATCCCTACCGTACCACCAGCAGCAACCGTTGCAGCAGCGAAACGAGTATCATAGCCATTCTTGACCATGGCGGGATGCATAATACCGCCGATAGTTGCGGTGGTCGCAGAGTTTGAGCCAGAAATAGCCGCAAACAAACCACAAGCACCTAACGCAGACATCGCCAAACCGCCGCGGATCCAACCGAGTGCTGCATAAGCAAAATCGACTAATCGGTTCGCAATACCTGCCGCACTAATTAAGTCACCCGTCAAAATAAATAACGGCAAGGCTAATAAGCCAAAAAAGTACAGACCATCGAACAATGTCACACTCAAATTAGACAGTGTAAAATCAACGGCAAGACTGACACCCACCACCCATAGACCAATAATTAAAAATATTGGTACACCAATAATGAAAAAGAATGTAACTACGAGACTTACGAGTCCTATTAAATAACCTTCCATAATACCCCCCTTAGTCCTGCAACATTGCTGTAGTGATAATC
>CALKZN010000074.1 GCA_938002995.1 uncultured Arenicellaceae bacterium
CTGAATCTTCGGCATTCAAATAATACAGAACACCAGAGACCATTAAACCTAAAATTATAAGTCCGGACAATACTGTTTGTGAATTTAATTTTTTGCGGGTAGTTTTTGACATCAGCACCTACAAACTGCATAAGCAGTTGAATGATGCAATGTCCAAAACCTGGAGAGCTAGTGCAGGAAGGATTTATTGCTTTAACAATATATACGCTCGCGATAAAAATCGCCTCCTTGTAAAATACAAGTAAGTATATTTTAATACTTAAAAGTACTGAATTCAAGAGTATGCGTATAACACTCCGCCATAAAAACCTATTGCCGCAGAGAGTGGCAAAATCGAGATAAAGTAAATGCATGTCTAAGCGCAGCGAGTTTGCGTTTACGCTCGATTTTGGCAGGAACGTAGGGAAATCGCGAAGCGACAATAGGTTGGCCGCCTTTTTTGGTTCTGTTTTTTGTGCGCACAAAAAATGAACAAGCCCGTCCGGGAAGGGCAAACACTCCAGCTAGCCTAAGCTAAAAAGAAAAACTACCCACCCAAAACAGACAACAAAATACCAGCAGCAACAGCAGACCCAATAACCCCAGCCAAATTAGGCCCAATAGCATGCATCAACAAGAAGTTATGCGGATTAGCCTCAAGCCCAACTTTATTAGCAACCCGCGCCGCCATCGGCACAGCAGAAACACCCGCCGCACCAATCAAAGGATTAATAGGATTCTTAGAAAACTTATTCAACAATTTAGCCATCAACACACCAGAAGCAGTGCCAATACAAAAAGCCACCGCGCCAAGCCCTAGAATGCCAAGTGTCTCAACATTCAAAAACTTGTCCGCAGACATTTTTGAACCCACCGCCAAACCTAGAAAGATCGTGACGGTATTCATGATTTCATTTTGCGCTGCGTTGCTCAAACGCTCAACCACACCACTGACACGCAAAATATTACCAAAGCACAACATACCGATGAGTGGCAATGATGCTGGGATGAACAAGGCGGTGACAGCCAACACCACAAACGGGAACAATATCTGTTCAAGTTTGCTAACTGTGCGTAATTGTTCCATTTTGATTTCACGCTCTTTTTGCGTGGTCAAGGCGCGCATGATTGGCGGCTGAATGATTGGCACAAGAGCCATGTAGGAATAGGCCGCAACTGCGATTGCGCCTAGCAGTTCAGGTGCAAGCTTACTGGCGAGGAAAATCGCAGTTGGTCCGTCTGCACCACCGATGATGGCAATGGCAGCAGCATCTTGCATGGTGAATTCAAAGCCTGGAACTGCATTCAGGGCAATAGCGCCAATTAAGGTGGCAAAAATACCAATTTGTGCAGCGGCTCCAAGCAACAATGTTCTTGGGTTGGCGATCAAAGCACTGAAATCAGTCATCGCGCCAACACCCATGAAAATCAACAGTGGGAAGATACCGGTTTCGATACCCACCTTGTAGATCATGTACAGCAGGCCATTGACTTCAGCCATGCCAGCAATCGGAATGTTGCTCAAAATTGTGCCAAAGCCGATTGGCAACAATAACAAGGGCTCGAATTTTTTAGTAATCGCTAGGTAGATCAATGCGACGCCAACAGCGACCATGATAAGTTGCTGCCATTCCCAGTTGACGAAACCGGATTGCTGCCAAAGTTTTAAAATGCCTTCCATCTTTGTTCTCGTTACTTTCTTAAAAAAGTTTATTCAAATATAACGTTGATCGGCTAACCCAAAGTGATGATGGTTTGACCAGCTGTCACCGCATCACCTTCTTTGACATGGATTTGCGAAACTAAACCATTACTGGAAGAACGTATTTCAGTCTCCATCTTCATGGCTTCCATGATGATGATGACATCGCCTTCTTGCACTTCTTGATTAGGCTCAACGCAGACTTTGAAGATGTTGCCACTTAATGGCGCTGTGATCGGTACACTCTCTCTAGTATTAGCAGTGCCTACAGCACGCGCTTCGGTTGCTGCCGCAGGATTTACCAACGCACCAGCAACCCCAACTTGGATGTCTGCGCCACCATCGGTAACAACAGCATTGAACTGCTTGCCATCGACTTCAACCGTGTAGGTTTCAGGACCCTCTGAAATATCGTCGTTTTTCGCTACTGGCATCGGCTCGAATGCTGATGGATCATTGCGATGTTTCAAAAATTTCAATCCAACCTGTTGGAAAAGAGCATAGATCAAGGCATCGTCTTCAGCATTTTCTGCTAGATCAAAACCTTCATCTTTGGCAAGTTGTTTGATCTCATCAATCATTTTGTCCATTTCTGGATCAATCATATCAGCAGGTCGATCAGTGATGACTTCGCCACCATCTTCTAACACACGTGCTTGCAGGTCTTTGTCGACCGGCGCTGGTGTTGCGCCGTATTCACCCAAAAGCACACCACGCGTTTCTTTGGTAATATTTTTGTAGCGTTCTTCCAAGACAACATTTAGCACCGCTTGAGTGCCAACGATTTGTGAGGTTGGGGTGACTAATGGCAAGTAACCTAAGTCAGCGCGAACGCGAGGCACTTCTAATAGCACTTCGGCAAATTTGTCACCAAAACCTTGTTCCTTGAGCTGATTTTCCATATTAGTGAGCATGCCGCCTGGCACTTGTGCATTCAAAATACGCGCATCAACACCTTTGAGTTCGCCTTCGAACTTCCAGTATTTTTTGCGTACTTCACGAAAATGATCTGCAATCGGTTCAAACGCAGTCAGGTCTAGACCTGTGTCGCGCTTGCTGCCTTGCATCATAGATACAACCGTTTCTGTTGGTGTGTGTCCGTAGGTCAAACTCATTGTTGAGATTGATGTGTCAACAATATCAATGCCTGCATCAATCACTTTCATGATGGTTGCCGTGCTCAGTCCAGTGGTCGCATGTGCATGTAAATTGATCGGAATATCACAAACTTTCTTGATGCCTTTAACCAATTTTTCAGCCACATATGGCTGTAATAAACCTGCCATGTCTTTGATACAAATTGAATCACAGCCCATGTCTTCAAGCTGCTTGGCCATATTGATCCAGCCTTGAAGCGAGTGCACATCACTGATGGTATATGACAAGGTTCCTTGTGCATGTTTGCCGGTTTGTTTGACCGCCTTGATCGCAGTTTCTAAATTACGTATATCGTTCATGGCATCAAAGATGCGGAACACGTCCATGCCATTGGCGGCTGCACGTTCAACGAATTTGTAAACCACATCGTCGGCATAGTGGCGATAGCCCAGTAAGTTTTGACCACGTAACAACATCATTTGTGGTGTTTTCTTGAGTACGGAATTGAGCTCACGCAAACGTACCCAAGGATCTTCGCCTAAGAAACGAATACAGGAATCAAAGGTTGCTCCACCCCACGTTTCTAGTGCCCAATAGCCAATATCATCAAGTTGCTCGGCAACCGGCAGCATGTCGTCTAAACGAAGACGTGTGGCAAAAAGAGATTGGTGCGCATCACGCAGAACGACATCATTTATGAATAGTTTATTCATGGCAGTAAACGGTTATCTATTTATTTTAAAAATTAAATGGCGAAAATCGAATGGTAAAAATTCAATAACAATACAATAAGCCACAAGCTTAAAGGCCTTTGGCCTGACGGTGTGCTTGCACCGCAGCAATGACAATAGCGTGCTCTTGTTCAGAAACACTCGCTGAGTTTGTATGAGTAACTGCATTGGCTCTTGGCATTGCCGCCTCACCAATGTTTGGGACTGCATGCACTGGGTTCTTTTCAAACTTTTGGCAAGCAAGCGAAAGCAAACTGACGCAGGTTATTAGTAGTGACAACAGTACAAATACTGTTCCCATACCTAAACCAAAAAGTGTCGCGGCTTGGGTGATTTGATCTAATAGCATGTGGTGCTCGTCTATGAGTGTGAAAAATATGTATATTAGAGAATGCTTATTATAAGTCTCGAAACAAACAAAAGTTAAGCAATAAATGTCCGATTTCTACACAATTTAGTCAGTGTTATTACTTATTTCACCCGTTTTATAATAATAATGTGTACCTCACAAGGACCATGTGCTCCTTGAACAAGGACCCCTTCAATATCCGTAGTTCCACTGGCACCTGTAATAAAAATCGTATTTCGAGGTGTTTTTGCAACATTAACTTGCTGCGCATAATCATCCAACAAGGACAGAATACTATCTTCTTGGATGACTATTATTTGGTGCAATGACAAAAAATTCAGCAAGACAGGCTTATTCTCTCCGGAGTGAAATACCACCGAGCCAGTTTCAGCAATGCCAAAATCAGCAAATGTTAGTGAGGTTAAGCCATCTCTTAGTCCATCTAGTTGTGGACCGGTATTCTGCAAGCCTTGCCAATCGAGTTGCTCAAAAATAGGCAGCTCTTGAATGCCAATATCTGTGTTGAGATTTTTTTCAACAAGATAGTCAGCAACCGCCCCCGGCAGTTCATCAATAGAGTCGAGTTGCTCACATGTGGTGCCAATGACTTTACCTTGTTCGATTTTTGCCATAAAAGCATCGACAGGGTTCTCGCTGCTTAGAGATGCGTGTGGTGAATTTTTCAGCAAAGCTTGTGCTTCAGCATTAATGTTCTCCACAGAATTTTCTTCTTGGGTATTATTTTCTGCCGCATTAGATAAACGATTCAGTATTGTTTCTCGTGCTGATTGGCTCATGAGATCTTCCCCTCATGTGCTTTTTTATTCTTTTGTTTTTGAGCATATTGCTGCATAAATGTAGTGCTTGCAGGTGCTGGCATATCTCTATTTTTTGTCCATGCTCCGGCTAAGGGCATGCGTTTGATCCAACCGTTCTTACTCAATATGCGCATGAACTTCACCCCAATCTTAGTCGACAAACGATACACACTCGGCAATGTCGCCAAACGAATAAAACTCTTAATCCCAAAACGACTAGCAACAGTTTCATGACCACGCTGCCAAGACTTAGCACGCCAAGTCCTGAGCATGGTTGGCAAGGGAATATTCACCGGACAGACTTCTTGGCATTTGCCATTTAAGGTACATGAATGGGCAAGATTTTTTGAGCGATCCAGACCGTCAAAAACAGGTGTTAACACTGAACCCATCGGGCCGGGGTAAGTGCCTCCATAGGCATGACCGCCAATGTGTTTATAGACTACGCAATGATTCATACATGCGCCACAACGAATGCAACGCAACATTTCAGCCATGTCTTCTTCAAGCAGCATTTTTGTTCTGCCGTTATCAACTAAAACGATATGATAATCATCAGGCCCATCTGCATCACCTTGACGTTTTGGGCCATTATGGAAAGTTGTATATTGGGTGATATCCGCGCCTGTAGCCGAACGAACTAACAATCTGAGCAAGGGCATTGCATGAGCCATGCTGGGCACTATTTTTTCAATACCGGCAGTAACAATTTGTGTTTTAGGCGGTGTTGCCGTCAATTCCGCATTACCTTCATTTGTGACAGTGCAAATAGAGCCTGAGTCAGCTAGCAAAAAATTAGCCCCTGTGATGCCAACATCAGCATTAAGAAATTTTTGCCGAAGTTCGACACGAGCGCTTTTGACTAAGTCTTCAACCGCTTCAGATTCAGCCTGTTCTTTATGATGCTTTTTGAATAGCTCTATAACTTGCTCACGCGTTTTGTGTAGTGCTGGCCAGATGATGTGTGATGGCGTCTCGCAAGCCAGTTGAATGATGTGTTCAGCTAAGTCGGTTTCGACTCGTTTGATTTCAGAGTTATCTAGCGCATCAGGCAAACCAATTTCTTCTCCCAGCATGGATTTGCTACGGGTGACAGATTTGGCCTTTTTTTGCCGACATATATCCATGACAATTTGTGAGGCTTCTTTGCCATCACGCGCCCAATGTACGATTGCGCCATTGGCTTGGGCATTTTTTTCAAATTGCTGTAGATAATGGCCCAAGTTTTTGATGCCATGATCTTTGATTTTCGTACCCTGTTCACGCAAAGCGGCAAAGTC
>CALKZN010000075.1 GCA_938002995.1 uncultured Arenicellaceae bacterium
ATGCCACCACTTCAATCAATAACATTACATCACCAATATGCTCAACCACTCGTGGGCCAGCTACAGAACCATCTTTGGTGGTGTGGCAAATAATGATCATTGCAACGTCGTTTTGTTTGGCATATTGCGTGAGCACTTGCATGCACTCTCGAAGCTGACCAACACCACCTGGAGCACCTTGTACATCAGGGTGATGCATTGCTTGCAAGGAATCAATGACGACAAACTTTGCTTTGATATCTTGAATCATTGACAAGATAGCAAGCACGTTAGTCTCAACAGCAATATTAAGTTTGTCTGATTTTAGATTTAAGCGAATAGCACGGCGACTGATTTGGCTAGCTGATTCCTCAGCAGACACCAAAAAGCATTCTCGCGTATCGCCTACTTCGCATAAAACTTGCGTAGTTAATGTTGATTTTCCTGCACCGGGCGTACCCGCTAGTAAGATAACGCTGCCTGGCACAATACCGCCACCTAAGACTCGATCAAACTCACTATTATTGGTTGAAAAACGTGGTGATTCTTCAGGTTTGATATCGCTGAGTTTACTGACAGATTCTAAAGCACCTGAATAACCACGAGCCTTTGCGGAAACAACCCCTGCGCGGTGTGATGACTCTTTGAACTCAACAATCGTATTCCAACCATCGCAATCTGTGCATTGACCTGCCCATTTAGTATGGTTTGCACCACAATCTGAACATATAAAATGGACTACTGCTTTTTTAGCCATGAGTATCTTTCCCTAATTCGTTAGCTGCGTCTGCGCTATTTATCTCGTTTATATAATATCTTTCGACGCGTCCGGTGATACTACACAATAATTCATAAGCGATTGTACCGGCAGACATGGCAATTTCATCGACTGATAAACCCTTGCCCCACAAAACTACTGACGAACCTATGTCAGCATTTACGTGACTGACATCAACAACAATAAGGTCCATCGACACTCGACCTAAAATAATCGTTCTTTGACCATTGACCAACACTGGTGTGTTCGGTGCTATTACGCGAGGATAACCATCTCCATAGCCACAAGCAATGACAGCAACTGTGGTGTCTTTTTCTGCGACCCATGTACTACCGTATCCGACTGAGCGGCCTTTTTTCACCTGGCGGATAGAGATAACTTCAGTGCTAAAGGTCATCACTGGTTTGAGTTCTAGTTCTTCTGCTGTCTTATCCGCAAACGGCGAAGAGCCATACAACATAATCCCTGGACGAACCCAATCGTAGGCAATATCAGACATGCTCAGCAAAGCAGCAGAGTTTGCGATACTCCAATGCCATGTTTTGTACTGAAATTTTGCATGTAACTGTTGAAATTTCTGCAGTTGCTGTTGGTTTAACGTATCTCCTATCTCATCAGCATTGGCAAAATGAGACACTATTCCTCGAATAGTGATATGAGATAAGACTTCTATTTTTTCAATGCAACTTTCAAAGCGTTCCAAAGAAAGACCTAAACGCGACATCCCAGTATCAATCTTTACCCAGATGGATAGTTTTTTATCCCCTAATGTTTCAGCATTCTTGATGAGAAGGTCAATCTGGTGGTCATCATAGACAACCAAGCTGGCATTATTGTTTGCAGCGAGAATGATTTCATCACTTCGATAAAAGCCGGACAATACTGTGATCGGTATATCATTACATTGTGACTGACTGTTGGATTGATCTTGACGAATTTCAAGCACATCATCAATACTCGCTACCGCGAATTCATCAACACTGTCTTTTAAGGCCAACGCTGCTTGAACCATGCCATGTCCATAAGCATTGGCCTTGATTGCACTCATCACTTGTGCGCTTCCCGATATTCGTTTTGCAACGCTGGCATTGTGCCTTAAGGCAGCAAGATCTATCTCAACTGTTGCGCGGCGATGTTGCGTCATTTTTTAAGCGTTACCGCAAAAAAAAGCGGCTAGTGTGGACCGTTTGTAGGTGCTGCGCCCGGGCTAGTAATAGGCACGGTTCCATCGTGTGCTGAAAAGTTTTCAAAGCGAGTGTATTCACCCAAGAACTTCAGCATCACTTTATCGATTGGGCCATTACGTTGCTTGCCAATGATAACTTCTGCTTTGCCTTTATTATCTTCCTGGTCTTTGTTGTAAACCTCATCACGATAAACAAACAAAATTAAATCCGCATCCTGCTCGATTGCGCCTGATTCACGTAAGTCAGACATAATTGGTCGTTTATCTGGGCGTTGCTCCAAACCGCGATTCAGCTGTGACAATACAACCACCGGCACATCCAATTCAATTGCTAATCCCTTCAGTGCTCTGGTCATAGCAGAAATTTCATTGACCCGATTTTCACTAGAGCCATCGCCTTGCATCAATTGCAAATAATCAATCACGATCAGCCCTAAGCCTTTTTCACTTTTCGCGGCTAATCGTCGCGCACGACTTCGCATTTCCATCACAGACATACCGGGTGTGTCATCCACATAGATAGGCTTGTCTTGCAGCATCATCATTGTGCCAGTGAGCTTATTCCAATCGGATTGTTTTAATTGACCAGTACGTAATTTGCGCGAATTAATTCGACTCAAGGATGACAACATACGTGTCGCAATTTGTACCGACGGCATTTCCAAACTGAAAATGGCTGCAGGAACTCCTTTGGTCATCACTGCATTTTCAACAATATTCATTGCCAAAGTTGTTTTGCCCATTGATGGTCTACCGGCAATAACGACCAGTTCTCCACCATGCAAACCTGTAGTCAATTCATCGAGCTTATTAAACCCAGTTGGGATACCTGTGATCAGCTCTTGCGTTTCAAACAGCTCTTCAATCTTATCCATTGACTGAGAAAGAAGACTATCGATTTTTTCAAAACCATCATCATTTTTCCCTTCTTGGTTTTTGATTTCAAGGATACGCTGTTCCGCAAAATCTAGCACCACATCGCATTTATCACCATCGGGGTGATAGGCTTTTTCGATGATATCGTTTGAGGTTTCAATCAAACGACGCAAGATGGCATTTTCTCGGACAATTTTGGCATATGAAACGACATTGCCAGAGTTTGGTGTGTTCTTAGCAAGAGAACTCAAATAAGCTAAACCACCAACTTCTTTTAATTTGCCACTTTTCTCTAACTCTTCAGAAACGGTAATGACGTCAATCGCATCATCACGTTTGGATAGTGATTGCACAGCTGTAAAAATTTTTTGGTGATCAGATCGATAGAAATCACGAGTTTCAACTTCTGATTCAACCTCATCAATAACATGACTATCTAACATCAGCGAGCCCAATAAGGACTGCTCTGCATCAATGGCTTGAGGAGGTAATGTTATGTTGTCATTCACGATAAAATACTCAGAATAGCTGCAAAAAATTTGTTGTTCTTTTTGTGCTCTTGATTTTAGTTCAATAGCAAAAGGCCGTCCATACTATAGCACTCCCGCAAAATTAGGAAGTATCAGAACGGTTGAATCTAGCATTTTTCTGACATAAAAAAAGCGAGGCTATTGCCTCGCTTTCCAAAACTTCTTGTAGTGTTAAAATCCTACTAAGTTAATACTAAATCAGTAATTACTCAGCAACGACATTAACAGTCACATTGAAAGTCACTTCTGTGTGCACTGAAACTTCAACTTCATGCTCACCTAGATCTTTCAACGGGCCTTCAGGCAAACGAACTTCAGATTTGTTCACATCAAGACCTTTGGCCGAGAACGCTTCTGCAATTTCGAAAACACTGACTGAACCAAACAATTTGCCTTCTTCACTTGCGCGAGAAGCAATCTCAATCGATTGACCTTCTAGTTCTTTCGCACGTGCTTGAGCAGCTTGTAACTTATCATTTGACAACTTTTCAAGTTCTGCACGACGTTCTTCAAATCTAGCAATATTGCCTTCAGTAGCAATTGTCGCTTTACCTTGTGGAACAAGATAATTACGAGCAAAGCCTGACTTAACATTAACTAAATCACCTAATTTACCAAGGTTGATGACATTTTCTAACAAAATAACTTGCATGATATGTCTCCTATGACTTGTGGCCGTCTGTATACGGTAACAACGCTAAAAAGCGTGCACGTTTGATCGCAGTCGTTAATTGACGTTGATAGCGTGCTTTTGTACCAGTATTACGACTAGAACTAATTTTGCCGGATTCAGAGACATACTCTTTCAATGTAGCAAGATCTTTATAATCAATTTGTTCAACACCAGCTGCAGTGAATTTACAGTAGCGTGCGCGAGTGAAACGACGGAAATTACTAGGACGACGTTTACCTTTCTGTTGCTTACGAGCCATTACTCTTCCTCCTCAGATTTTGCTTTCGCGTCTTCTGCTGCTTTTGCTTCAGCTTCAGCTTCAGCAGCTTTCTTCGCTTCTGCGGCTTCTGCTTCAGCAGCTTCTGCTGCACGAGCAGCATCACGTTCTTCATCACGTTGACGTTCATCTTCAACTGACGCCAACATCACTGATTTTTCAGTAACTGCAGACTTCACTTTCAACGTCAAACTACGAATAATCGCATCATTAAAACGGAATAAGTTTTCAATTTCTTGAAGAGTTTCTTGATCAACTTCAATGTTCATCAACACGTAGTGTGCTTTATGAACTTTATCGATCGTGTAGGCCAAACGACGACGGCCCCAATCTTCAACGCGGTGTACAGCGCCTTTGGCGTCTTCAACGACCTTTGAATAACGCTCAATCATTGCGCCAACTTGGTCACCTTGGTCCGGATGAACCAAAAATATAATTTCAAAATGTCTCATTTTTTTCTCTAAAGAGTTCCTTACGGATTTAAAGTCTCCTGCACAAACAAACTATATTTCTATGTAGCATGTCATACAGTAAAACAAGGAGCTCGTGTCCACTCTTGCAGCTATTCTTGAGAACAGCTTTTGGAAGGAACACTTACAATACTTGCCGCGAGCCGAGCTAAATAATAATTTAATAAAACCTAGCACAGTACGTGGAGCGCGGATTTTACAGTAAAACCAAATAAAAACAATGCTTCAACAAGGATTTATTTACATCTTAAGCTTTGTCAAGAACTACTATTTAACTCACACAAAACATCTATTCACACTAAAATTATTATAGAATAAAACTCCGTTTATACACACCAACAATCAAGTCATCATGCATCTTAATCTCAGCGAACTATCACCGAATCAAATTTATCACACTATGATTCAAACCATCATTCCTAGGCCTATTGCTTGGGTACTCTCGGAGAATGAATCAGGCAACTTTAATTTAGCACCTTTTTCGTATTTTACTGCTGTTGCCAGTGATCCAGCCCTATTAATGTTTTCGATTGGCAAAAAGTTGGATAAAAATGAGCAAAAATATAATAAGGATACTTTAACCAACATCCAAACTCGCAAGGACTTTGTCGTGCACATAGCCCATGCTGAACTCGTCAACGAACTCAATGCCAGCGCGGCTAATCTTCCCTATGGTGAATCAGAACTTGATTCAGCAAGTTTGAGTACTACTCCACTGGATGGCTTTAGATTACCTAGAGTAACAGAGGTAAAAATTGCATTTGCTTGCTCGTTGTATGAAATCAAAGAAATCGGTAACGCACCGATGTCTTTGGTGTTTGGCGAAATCCACAGCGCCTACATCTGCGATAGCATCATAGAGCAGCAAGAAAGCCGCAACACCATTAATGCTAACGACTTAAACCCACTCGCCAGACTCGGCGGCAATGATTACGCGTCAATTAATCAGGCTTTTACGGTCTCACGACCAAAATAATTAACAATATTCTTGTTTAGAAGACAATAAAAAAGGCGGCAAAATCAATTGCCGCCTTTAAATTACAAACTCGACCTACAAGTTATCGATAATATAAAATTAACTGCCTTTGTTGACCCAACGGTCCGCCACTTGTTTCGCAGCATCTCTACCACCAAGAC
>CALKZN010000076.1 GCA_938002995.1 uncultured Arenicellaceae bacterium
CAAAGATGAACAAAACGCACCAGAAAACACTGCGGCTATCACTGGCATTCCTGCCGATGATCTGATTGCTGCCGCCAAGCTGTATGCCAGCGCTAATAATGGCGCCATTTATTATGGCTTAGGCGTCACTGAACACAGCCAAGGCTCAACCACTGTTATGGGTATTGCAAACCTTGCTATGTTGACGGGCAATATTGGTCGTCACGGTGTTGGAGTCAACCCACTCCGTGGTCAAAACAATGTGCAAGGCTCTTGCGATATGGGTTCTTTCCCGCATGAACTTCCAGGTTACCGTCCTATATCAGATGATGCAGTGCGCGGTACCTTTGAACAAGCATGGAACGTCACGATTGATCCAGAACCTGGCATGCGTATTAATAACATGCTGGATGCTGCAGTCGCAGGTGCTTGTAAAGGCATGTATGTGCAAGGTGAAGACATTGCACAATCTGACCCGAACACTCATCACGTTGAAGCTGCACTGAAAAATCTAGAATGCTTAATCGTCCATGATATTTTCTTGAATGAAACAGCCAAGTTTGCAACCGTGTTTTTACCTGGTTCAAGTTTCCTTGAAAAGAACGGAACATTCACTAATGCTGAACGTCGTATTTCTCCTGTTCGTAAAGTAATGGAACCGTTAGCAGGATTGGAAGATTGGGAAGTCACTCAAGGCTTGAGCAATGCTCTTGGTTTTGAGATGAACTACACTCATCCACGCGAAATTATGCAAGAAATTGCTAGCTTGACGCCTACATTCACAAACGTCACTTACGACAGAATTGATCTTGAAGGTTCACTGCAATGGCCATGTAATGACGCAACACCAAATGGCACGCCAGTGATGCATGAAGAAGAATTTGTACGCGGCAAAGGCTTATTCAAAATTACCGAATATGTTGCTACTGATGAAAAAGTCACTCGACGTTTCCCCTTATTACTTACAACTGGTCGAATCTTGTCGCAATACAATGTCGGCGCTCAAACACGTCGAACAGAAAACAACTTCTGGCATGACAAAGATTTGTTAGAAATTCATCCGGCTGATGCACAAGATCGAGGCATTAGAGATGGAGATCGCTTAAAAATTCAAAGTCGTTCTGGCATCACTCACTTACAAGCATTTGTTACTGAACGTGTACAACCAGGTGTGGTTTACACCACATTCCATCACCCTGAAAGTGGTGCGAATATCATCACAACTGACAATTCAGATTGGGCGACTAACTGTCCAGAATATAAAGTGACTGCCGTGCAAATCAGCAAGGTTATGGGCGAGCAAGGCCAATCAGACTGGCAACAACAATTTGAAAGTTTTACAGACAAACAAATTGATTTAGTCAAACAAAGTGCTGAACTTGAAACGGAAGTTGACAGCTAGCAATAGCTATTCATTAATGACCAACAAGACACATGGCAGAAAAGATGAACGCTATCACTGACATCAAACAGCCGATCGAGCAAGAATCAGGCATTAAGCGCAAGAAAATTTCTCAGCGCACGCCTGATGGTAATGTTGCCTCATCGGATTTGATTGCTGACGAAGTGCCTGTTGCTTTTGTTTACAACGGTAAGAGTCATGCAGTCATGATGGCCAGCCCCATTGATTTGGATGATTTTGCGATTGGCTTTAGCCTGACTGAACGTATCGTTGATAAGCCCAGTGACATTAAAAACATTGAAATCCGACATGCCGTGCATGGCATGACGATTGAACTATATATCGAAGAACATTTAATTGACCGACTAAAATCTAAAAGTCGTCAATTGAGTGGTCGGTCGGGTTGTGGGGTTTGTGGCATTTCAGATTTAGCTGCCGCTATTCCAAATTTGGAACCTCTTGAAAAAACACCATTGCCTGATCACCAGACTATTCAAGCCGCTATTGTTCAATTCAAAGAGCAACAAGTCTTGCAACAACAAAGCGGTGCTGTACACTGCGCTGGATTATTTAATCATGCTGGCGAACTTGTTGCTGTACGAGAAGACATTGGCAGGCACAATGCCTTAGACAAACTCATAGGTAGCCACGTCCAAGAAATGACTTCTCAGCACTTTATTGTGCTTTCAAGCAGAGCGAGTCATGAATTGGTTGTTAAAGCCGCCATTGCAGGTGTAGGCAGCTTAATTACCATCTCTGCTGCGACTACATTAGCGATAGAACTTGCTGAAAAAACTCACCTTAATTTGGTCGGCTTTATTCGCAATGAACGACAGATCATTTATTCATCAACCTAAACTCTTATGTAATAACACTATGACAACGCTTATTCTTGACGGAAAAAAAATTGCTAGCGAAACGGAAGCAGAACTCACCAAACGAGTAAATACATTAGTAGAAAAAAACGGCGGTATCAAACCGATTCTTGCCACTATTCTAGTTGGCGAAGATCCTGCCTCAGAAACCTATGTCAAAATGAAGGGTAATGCATGTCGTAGAATTGGCATGGATTCCAAATTAATCAAACTTTCAGACAAAACCACCACTGAAGAATTAATGGCTGTCATTCAAGACTTAAATGATGATGGCAATGTTCATGGCATCTTATTACAACATCCTGTTCCTAGCCAAATTGACGAACGCTTATGCTTTGATGCCATCGATCTAAGAAAAGACGTTGATGGCGTGACTTGTTTAGGTTTTGGCAGAATGTCGATGAGTGAAGAGGCTTATGGCAGTGCAACACCACAAGGTATCATGCGCTTATTAGAAGCCTTTGGTATCGAACTGCAAGGCAAAAATGCTGTTGTTGTTGGACGCAGCCCAATACTTGGCAAGCCTATGAGCATGATGTTGCTAAATAAAAACGCTACCGTCACTATCTGTCATTCTCGCACTCAGAACTTACCTGATATTGTTCGCCAAGCTGACATTATCGTCGGTGCAGTTGGCGTGCCTGAGCTGATCAAAGCAGATTGGATTAAAGACGGTGCCGTCGTAGTAGACGCCGGTTATCACCCTGGTGGTATTGGTGATATCGAATTAGATGCACTCAATGGTAAAGCATCTGCAATGACACCTGTCCCTGGTGGTGTTGGTCCTATGACTATCAATACATTGATTTATCAATGTGTGGATGCGGCAGAAAAACACTTCGCATAAAAAAGACTTTGATTCATTAAAAAAGCTGACAATTTTTGCACTGTCAGCTTTTTTAGTTTTTACCCTTTTTGCTTTGCTCTATATGAAGTAAACGTTTAAATATATTCAGCGCTTAAGCCGGATTACTCTAAATTTTTACACCAAGATTTTGTAACACTTTCTTGGCTTTTTTATGTCCATTTGAAGCCGCCTTGCGATACCAAACAACGGCTTTATTTTTATTTTCGACTACACCTTCGCCATACTCATAGGCATAACCCATTCGATATTGAGCATTGGCATAGCCTTGGTTTGCTGCTTTTTCAAACCAATCTACCGCAATCACGTCACTTTCCTCAACACCTTGACCATTGCTATACATCAGACCAATATAATAATCTGCTTTTACAGAACCTTTGCTCGCAGCTTTACGATACCAATCAAGCGCTACGACATAGTCTTGCTTCACGCCATAGCCTTCGTCATACATTACGCCAACATTTAACATTGCATTGATATGCGATTTTTTAGCTGCCTTTTTATACCATTCTAAAGCGCGTTTATAATCCTTATTAACACCTGTCGCGTTGTAATATAAATTCCCCATGCGATTCATGGCTGTTGCATAACCCTTGTTGGCTGACTCCATAACAAGCTCAATGCCTTTCTCATAATCGCGTTCAAGGTATTTACCGTCTATATAAATATTGCCTAGTTTATACTTTGCATATCGATTCTCTTGTTCTGCTGCTTTTTCAAACAAGCCAATCGCTTTTTGCGGATCCTTTTCCACACCATCACCATTTAAATACATATTCGCTAAGTTCGCTTGTGCAGACGCATAGCCCTTGTCCGATGCCTTGGTATACCACTTAAATGCTTCCGCATTATTTTTCTCAACACCTAAGCCTTGTCGATAGAAAAAACCTACAGCATTTTGAGATCGAAGATTGCCTTTAGCTGCTGATTTTTTATACCAAACAATCGCCTCAGAATAACTCTGATCGACACCTTCTCCCAGCTCGTACATTCTTGCTAGGTTATATTGAGCCGTTATATGCCCCTGATTCGCAGCTTTGCGATACCATTTCACCGCCTTCTCATCATCCACCTGAACGCCTTCGCCATCATCATAGAGCAAGCCTAATGAGTTTTGAGCACGGGCATAGTTTTTAGCCGCTGAACGTCGGAAATAATCAAAAGCTACTTTTAAATCTTTTTTAACACCTTTGCCATTACGATATAGATTGCCAATATAGTAATTGCCTGCTGCAGATCCTTGAGCTGAGGCTAATTCAAAATAAGATAAGGCCTTTTTATAATCTGTTTTCACGCCATAGGCATCACGGTAAATGATTCCTAAATCTAATAGCGATGGAATATGTCCTTGATTAGCTGGTTTTTGATATAAGGCAATCGCTTCCTTATATTTCTTTTCCTCAAAAAGTGCATATGCTTCATCACTAATTGCATCAAGCTCTTTATCAGTTAAGACTATTTCCGGCTTTTTTTCAGAAAGCGCTGCAGTGGTATTTGGGTTAGTAACTGAATCTGTTGTAACGCAAGCCACCACCAACATCGACAACAGAGCGGGAATGATTACTTTATATAATTTCATATCGATTTAAATCTACCTTTTCTTTTAATGATATTAGTGTAAGAAAATTTTAACTTTTCAGCTAGTAATTCACCCCTTTTAATCTACTCTTCTTAGCGAGAAGCATCTTTCTTACCCCATATTGACACTAAAAACTTAAATTTCAGGACGCTGACAGTTTAATCACCCACTCTCAGAAAAACATCCTTACGAGAAAAATCATCTCTTCCAAACGTAAAATATTGATCAGATTCTCTCGAACTGAAACTCACTTTATTCTCATTCATCAAACATAACCAAGATATTTTTTCTTTAGGCTTTCTGGAGCGAATCACCCTTGGATCAGCAACAGCAACATTCACACCTTCAGAACATCGTGCAGATTGAAATCGAATCATGGCAACATCTTTTCTAGCATAGGCCCATTCACCTATCGCTTGAGAATATGCATAGCTTGCTGGATCAGTGACTTTCTTTTGCACTGCGAGAAAATCATCTGACAACAAATCCAAACATTTATCACTTGCCAACAATACATTGAACAAACAAAACTCCGAACGAACAGGGTCCAAGAAAAGTTCTGCCATATGATCAAGAAATAAAAACCGATAATAGGCACATTCATGCAAAGCAACTACTGGTGTTTCACTGGCATAAAAATAGCTTGGCATCAGTTGTGTCCCAAAACGTGAACCCCATTTCAAGGGTGGATAACGAAAGGCAGTTTTGAGCAAATAATGCATATTCTCAGTACCTACTCGATATTTTGGTTTCACCTCATCTAATAGGTTTTCGAGCACTGCCTGTTCATCCAAGTCATCCACAATATTGGATGTAGCAACATGCTCTTGAGACTCTACAACGCGCCACGCCTCAGCACGGTAATCCGTTAAACTTGTTTGGTCATTAAATCTTTTAGCATCCAGCATCTTTCATTCCATGAATAACGCTAAGGATTAAGTGAAAGATCAAACGTATCAAACTACACTTTACCTCGCATAGCATCTAAATAAAGGTTCACCTGCACCAAACCAGCAATACTTTTGAGAAGCTCAGCAGGCTTGCCTGCTAAAGCTCGGTTCTCGGTGTTCAACCAATGTTGCATAAAATCTTGATTGCCACCCGCAATCGCAAATAAGGAACGATATACGCGCACCAACTGCAAACATAATTCGCCCGTTTTTGAATGCGGTTCAAAACCTTTAGATTTATTTCGGCTCAATGTTGCCTTGTCTACGCCCAAAATTGCACTCGCATCATCACGCGTCAAACCCAAAGACTTACAACTATTATTGAAAGCCTTGATCAGTACAGCACTTTCATCAGGCGTGGTGGTTCTAAGTGTTGTTAACATAATGACACTCCTAGCGTATTCAGTGTATTCATGTGCTTTATATATTCATGCGGCTCAACAATCATTATTAGGTTATCAAAAAATTGCATTTGCATCAAATTATATTAATTTATTGCAAATAACTATTTTATCTAACTCACTTCTCCACTAACATATAACCATCGGCCATCTACTCTTTCGAAGACAGATTTCTCATGGTGCACACAACGTTTGCCATCTGCGTCCTTATAGAAAGCTTTAAACTCAACAAACCCTTGATCAGCCTTTTGAGAGTTACCCACAATCTCCAAACTCTGCCAATCGGTAGAATTCATCGACAAAGATGCAGCATTCAAATCTGAACTCATACCTGGCGACCAGGTGGCTAATAAATACTCGCCATAACCGCCTAGTGCAAAAGCGCTGTATCGAGATCGCATCAATTGCATCGGTGTTTTTGCAATTTGACCTTGATTTAAAAAACGGTCACAGCACTCCTCAAATGGTTTATCACCATGACAAATACAAACATTACTTGTTTTTTTATTCGACATTTTGGAGATACCTTAAATCTCAAGAATAGTTTATTTTTATTATTGAATAATTCGTCAATATTATGATTCACATCCATAAAAATAATAGAACTATTTAATAAAC
Organism: uncultured Arenicellaceae bacterium; assembly: GCA_938002995.1. Lineage (GTDB taxonomy): Bacteria > Pseudomonadota > Gammaproteobacteria > Arenicellales > Arenicellaceae > CALKZN01. Next base: position 6,670 of record CALKZN010000076.1, read on the forward strand.
TTTCATAGGAGTGAACATAAAATCAACTTAACATTAGCTGAGTTTATACCGCGAAGTTCTTTTTATAATGCTGTCATTTAACTCTGAATCTTTGTTTTAATCAAATAATGCGCTTTTGCACACATCCACTCCAACGACTAAAACACTTCCTACTGAATTAATCGAATGAAAAAAAATATCGTCATCACTGGTGCAAATCGAGGCATCGGATTATCACTCACTAAACACTATCAACAACAAGGACATCAGGTGTTTGGCTCCTGCAGAAACAGCTCCGCTGAACTAGACGCATCCGGCGCAATGGTAATTGATGGCATTGATGTTTCTAATGATGCTAGCATCGCGCAACTCTCTGCAAAACTGAATGGAACTGAAATCGACTTGTTAATCAATAATGCAGGGATTTTTCGTAATGAAGTCTTAGGCAACATCGACCATGATTCAATTCAAAAACAATTTACCGTCAATACATTCGGCCCTTTAAAAATCACCGAAGCCTTGCACAACTACTTCTCAGAAAATTCCAAACTCGTTATGATCACTAGCCGCATGGGCTCAATCAGCGACAACACTAATGGCGGTTTCTATGGCTACCGTATGTCAAAAGCGGCATTGAACATCGCCGCAATATCTCTTTCACATGATTTGAGACAAAAAAGGGTATCTGTTGCAATTATTCATCCTGGATTCGTCGGCACCGACATGATTAGCGGATACGGAGATGGAGACATTACACCGGATCAAGCCGCAGAACGCATAGCCCAACGCATCGAAGAATTAAACCTAAAAAACAGCGGCACGTTTTGGCATTCCAACGGCCAAGTGCTGCCTTGGTAGTTTTTGTTGATTTAATAATATACCCTCCAAAATGGCCGTATCCTGATTAAAGTGACCGTATATGATCAAACAGCAGCTAAATATGGCCATTTAAAGTATTCTTTGATTCAAATAACACCATCATTTGGCACTCATCCAATCTTACTTAAAACAGAAAAACCATGAATCCTACGATTTTATTAGGCACTGCCAACATTCCCAATAACGGTGGCGAATTGAGACTCACTCAGCGCGGCGATGATTTTTCTATTGACCTTAAAGGTGTGCCTGGCTCACTGATGACCAGTCGGGTGTATTCGTCTGAAATTGCGCTCGCAGAATTAGGTTGTGCGCATATCAAAGGAACTGAAAATACCAAGGTCTTAGTTGGCGGTTTGGGAATGGGATTCACCCTGGCTGCGGCGCTCAATGCAACATCACCAAGCTCCGAAGTAACTGTTGCGGAATTAGTGCCTGGAGTCATTGAATGGAATAAAGGACCGCTGGGTGAATCTGCAGACAGGCCATTGGATGACAATCGAACCCGAGTCCATTCGGGTGATGTAGCAGAACTGTTCAAAGCCAAGCAAGCCACTTTTGATGCTATTTTGCTTGATGTTGATAACGGCCCAGAGGCCTTCACCCACGCTAATAATAGCAGTCTCTATTCGATGGAAAGTTTGAACGCCATACAAAAGACACTTCGCCCAAAAGGGGTATTGGCAGTATGGTCTGCTTGGCATGAACCAAGCTTCACTAAGACACTAAAAAAAGCGGGCTTTAAGGTCGACGTCAAAACCGTCAGAGCGCATAAAGGCAAAGGCAGTCGCCACACTATTTATTTAGCTAAGATTAAATAAGCTAAAGCAAAGAGAGCGGTTTTAATCGTTTTTACTTTTTCTCAATCTTCGTTGCTGAGGTCTTATTTTTACGCCCAGAACGTTTTTGTCGTTCTATTTTGCCAATTAAGCTATCTCGATTACCCACCTCAAAACCGTGGCGATGGATGCGTTGAATCTTGCTGCCAATCAAACGTTGAATGGCATCGACACTGCGCTCCTCTTCTCGACTGACAAAGGAAATCGCATGACCTTTCTGCCCAGCACGTCCTGTGCGGCCAATACGATGCACATAATCTTCAGCAAGATATGGCAAATTATAATTCACCACATATTCTAAGCCTTGGATATCCAGCCCACGCGCGGCTACCTCGGTTGCAATCAGCACCTGTACCTTGCCTTCTTTAAAATTCATCAGAGCACGGCGACGCGCATTCTGTCGTTTGTCACCATGGCAAACATCCGCATCAACATTCTTTTCTCTCAAGCGTTTCAATAATTTATCCGCTTGATGGGTGGTGCTGGTAAACACCAAGACTTGATACCAATTGTGTTCTGCTAACAAATCCATGAATAAATCGATCTTACGACTCTCTTCCACGGAATAAATCACATGTTCAACCGTTTCAGCTGTCACATTAATCTTTTTATTAATGCGGATTTCTTGGTGCTTGTTCAGTACTTTATGCGCCAACTCATTGATGGATGGAGACAATGTCGCTGAAAATAATAATGTTTGGCGTTTTGAGGAAGTCCTATTCAATAGCACCTGCACATCACTCACAAAGCCCATATCCAACATACGATCAGCTTCATCCAACACCACATACTCAACAGCTGATAGATCAACATTACATTGATCAATATGCTCCAACAAACGCCCAGGCGTTGCAATCAACAAATCCACGCCAGCATGCAACTTGCTTGTCTGCGCTGACATCTTGCCACCGCCATAAGCTGACACAATATTGAGCGATAAAAACTGAGCATAACCACCGATTGTAGTTGCCAGTTGTTCTGCCAATTCGCGTGTCGGTGTCAAAATCAAAGCTTGTGGCTTTCCTAAACTCTCCTGCACTGAAACCTTGCGTGGCTTGTCTACCATTTGTTGCAAAACAGGCAATGCAAAAGCCGCTGTCTTGCCAGTACCGGTTTGCGCACAGGCCAACAAATCGGTACCGCGACGCGCTGCAATAATGGCCTTTTCCTGAATGGGCGTCATCGTTTTATAACCACAGGCATCAATCGCTTTTTGCAGTTCAGGAGCAAGATCTAAAGAAGAAAATATCATAGTAATAAGGCTTTAAGTTTTCAGGAGTGTTGCGTGATCAATCTAGTTGATTCTATCGCAATAATCGCATAACAAGGGTCTAGAACATAAATGACGGCACTATACACGACTGAAGCATCAAAGGCTCTGAACGACTAGCTTTTACGGCAATGCTGGGTGATAAATCCATCCAACTCATTGCCAAACTCGCGTCGATCCGCTGAATTCATTGGTGGCGGGCCACCAGAGTGTTCTCCGCTACCTCGCAGCGTATCCATAAAATCACGCATGGTAAGCCGCGATTGAATGTTGCTTTTGGTATAACGCTCACCCCGCGGCGTCAAAGCATGACCATCTTTTTCAATCACCTCAGCTGCCAAAGGAATATCCGAAGTGATCACAAGATCACCCGCTTCCATGGATCGCACAATCTCGTTATCAGCCACATCAAAACCACGCCCCACTTGCACCGACCGAATATAGTCTGAACTGGGATGAGACATCGATTGATTCGCCACCAAAACCACCATTATCTTTTCCCGCTCCGCAGCACGAAAAAGAATCTCCTTAATCACCACCGGACATGCATCCGCATCAACCCATATTTTCATATTTTATGACTCATTTTAAATAGCTTTAATTGCGTCTTTGATTGAATCACATCCCTTGCAAGACAATTTCACTTTCAAAAAAACGTTCCTCATTTGTGAAAGGATCAACAAATTGAATCGTCTTCGAGAGTAGTTGCAGCGGACTAGAATAGTCATCACCCTTATTCGGCATTAATTCAGGATAAAATGGATCATTCACGATAGGACAGCCAATCGACATCATATGCACCCGCAGTTGATGTTGTTTCCCTGTGAGTGGTTCGAGCTTGTAGCGAGCCAAGTCGCCCTTGGTCTCAATGATATTAATCACTGTTTCGGAGTTTAATTCTTTATCCAAAGCATTCTTTTCTTCACGCATAATGAAAAAAGGATCGTCGCTAGACACAATGTGACTGCGATGTGTATAAGGAAAATCTCGTTCTGCAATTGGCGCAATTGCCTCGTAAGTTTTCTTCACTAATCGCTCTTCAAAAAGGTGTTGATAAGCCCCTCGAATCTTTGCATTGCAGCTGTAAAGTATGACTCCTGCGGTCTCACGATCTAAGCGGTGAATAGGACTAATATCTTCACTTTGATAATGATGCTTCAAACGCGACAGCAAACATTCACGCACATATCGTCCCGTGGGTGTCACCGGAATAAAATGCGGCTTATCCACCACGATAATATGGTCGTCTTTGAATAGCACTTTCTCCTGAAAAGGAATTTTTGGCTCATCAGGTATTTCACGATAGTAGAACAAATGAATTTCTGGCTGATACAGGCTATCAGGGTTAAAAACCTCACCGGTTTGGCTGACAATATGCCCGCGGCTCATTCGTTCTCTTACAATCCCCTCAGGGATAAACGGAAAACGATCCAAAAAGAAGTCAAGAATAGTCTCCCATTCGCCATGCTTTTCAGTGCTATTTTTAGTGTCCCCCATTTTGGGCAACCAAACACGACTAGCCGACACACCCTGACGCATAGGCAAGGGAGATTTTAGCTTTTCCTTGCCACGCTTACCGCCTATTTTGGTTTTGACACTAGCTGACATAGATGTTTTATTTGAATTCATCTGGCGAGTATTTATTCTTACCCTTTCGCTAAGGCTCTGCTTCGAAATAAGGTGTAAATCCCTCCGCCAATAATAATGATACTGCCAATTATTGTTAACACATCAGGCCGTTCACCAAACACGATTATCCCTAAGATTAGGGCAAACACCAAGCGAGTGTACCTGAACGGCGTAACTACAGAGACTTCTCCGACGCGCATCGCGATGGTCAAAGAGTAATACGCTGCAACACCAAAAATAATCGTACCCAAAATTTGTAGAGAAGCGACACCACTTGGCAACACAACACCGCCACTTGTTTCATCAAACATCAGCAGCACCAAACCAACCGGCATTAACACACAGAAGCCATAAACTCCTAGTTGTACATTTGACAATACTTTAGGAGCAGCTCTTGTGGCCAAATCACGCCCCGCAAAACCCAGCGTTCCTAATACTGCAAATAAAGAAGCAGGTTCAAAGCCTTCCATGCCTGGCCTGATGATCAACAGCACACCAACAAGGCCGAGAAGAATAGCACTCCAACGACGCCAACCGACCTTCTCACCAAAGAATATGGCAGCACCCATGACCACTATTAGCGGAGTTGCCTGCAAAATTGCAGATAATGTAGAAAGGGGTATTAGCACTAATGACAGGCTAAAAAACAGACGGCCAAGCACCTCACAGGCCGCACGAATGAAGACAGGCCAACTGAGTATTGCCGGATGAAATATATTTTCATTTGCTCGCTTGGTTAACAGCATAAAAATCGCCATGCCAAACAATCCAAACAGAAAGAGTATTTCACCTAGAGGGACGGTGGCAGCAGCAGCTTTGATGAACGCATCTTCAATAGAGAAGAAGGCCATTGCCAACACCATAAAAGCACTGCCACGAAGATTATCAATCATGATCTTAAACTTTAGATAAAAACCGATTGTAGAAGCTAATGACGAAAATTGATCTAAATAAATAAGTAATTTTGATATAAAAAAACAACTCGCCACGCCGACAAGAAAAGTTATTTTCTAATGACCCTTCATTCCTAAGGTATAACTTTAATCTTTAAATCCTTGTCCGGTGAATCTCACATTAAACGTATTTCATATTGAATCTAGCAATCAATCTGCCCCTCAAATGGTCTATTCATTAGTAATTATCAATACATTGTGGCTTTTCTTGGAGGGTGCAATGATTCATCAGGAAATTATTATGCAAACTCAAGTCTCGAATATATTTAAAAAAAGTCTATTTTTACTCGTCAGCTTAGTGCTTACTGGTTGCGCTTTTAACCCTCCTACACCAGACTCTATTCCCTCCAAAAATGGCAAGAAAGTAGCGGTTTTGGTGGATGCTAGTCAATTCCCAACACATACTCATTTTGGAACATCTTTTTCTTGGCCGTTTGTCGACAAATTGAAAGTTGATTGGGAAATTGAAGAAGCCATCATTCAAACAATTCGTGACCAAATTGAACCCAATACAGAGTTTGAGGTCGTGAATTTACGCACTCTAGGCATCAAAAATTCTAAAGATGCAGATTTCGTTCGTGCAAAAAAAGGCGTTTGGGCTTTTCACCAAGACAAGGCTGAACAAGCAAAGCTGCTTAAAGAACAAGATGTGAACCTTGTCATCAACATTGCAGAGCAAGAAACTGTCGCTACGACTTATTGCCCAATTGAAAGACGTAACTACTGTTTTTCACGCTATAGCAAAGGCTATGGATTGGTATCTGAACCAAATATATTAGGTGATATTTACTATGCATCGGCAAGTTTTGGCACTCAAGTTGAAACTTTAAACCCTCCTTCAAACCTGACTAAAACCGTCAAGTTCAGAGGTATAAATTCTCGATTTAAAACGAATATATTATTAGATTCCAGAGACCGTCCAAGAGGTCTGAAAAGAATCACTGAAGCTGAACTTGAACCTGTGAAACAAGAGATATTGAATCATTTTTCAAACATCGGCAAACGCGTTGCTTCTTACTTGAACAAATAAGTAAATCAGGTAAATCAGGGGCAGACTGGACCGCCCTTATTTTCTATTTTTATGTTTCAACCGGTTTATGAATAGTGAGATGACTAATGTCTACCTGATCACCATACTGTTTTTTAATACTCTCTAGAGCAACCGAACGTTTACTGAAAAAATTCTGTTCGCCAATTTTTTCATACAACCCCGATCGTTTCAGGGTATCAAGTAACTTGAATTTAGGTCGGGTGATAATAAACTCGATGCCAGCCAGTTTTAAGCCTTCGGCCATATGGCTGAGCATTTCTTCGCCGGTGACGTCTATTTGATCTACTGCTTCAAGGTCAAGTAACAAAGCCTTGAGTTGTGGTTTATCGGCAACCGCGTTGAGCAGTCTTTTTTCCAGATAACTCGCGTTGGCAAAATACAAATCGCCGTCGTAACGAAACAAAGCTAATGTATCGCTGGTCTGCATACCAAATAAATGCGCATCGCGAAAAGTGCCATCGGCATCCATCGCCACTTCAGCAAAATGCGGTTGCATAGTGCGATAGATGTACAGGCCGATGGATAAGGCCACACCAATAAAAATACCCCATTCTAGATGCGGCGCAAAATAAAGAGTACCAACGAACACAGTGAAGGCGACTAGGCCGTCATGCGGATTGACCTTCCAAGCGTGTTTGAATGGTTCAAATTGAATCATTCCGACCACGGCGACAATGATGACTGCAGCCAGGGTGGCGATCGGAATGAAAAATAGCAATGGAGTAAAATAGAGTAACGTAATGCCGACGATGATGCCGGATACAATGGCAGTAAAACCCGTTTTAGCACCCGCATCAAATGCCACCGCAGTGCGCGAAAAGGAGCCGGACACAGCGTAACCTTGGCTAAGTCCAGCGACCACGTTGGCCAGACCTTTGCCAACCATTTCCTGATCAGCAGATAAATGTTGTCGGGTTTTAGACGCGATCCCTTTGGCGATAGAAAATGCTTCGACAAAGCTGAGTATAGCGATCATAAAGGCTGGCAATAACAAAGCCGATAGATCACTGGGGTCGATACTTGGAAAAATAAAGCTTGGCAAGCCTTGGTTGATTGCACCTACAATGGCGCCGCCTTGAAGATCATAGCGAAATAACCAAGAGACCACGGTGGTGACGACCACGGTGATTAGAATCGCTGGCTTTTTTGGTGCAAGCTTTTTAAGAGCGACCAACAATGCCAAGGAAAACACCCCCATGGCGACAGTGGGTAGGTGCGATTGACTAGGAACGGACAGCGCCAAATTCCACAGAGTTTCATAAAGGTGTTCACCCTGAACGTCATTGATGCCGAATAATTTACTGACTTGCAAAGAGCTGATGACAATGGCGGCTGCGTTGATAAAACCGATAATCACCGGGTGTGATAAAAAATCGACCATGACCCCAAGACGTAAAAAACCGAGCCCTAATTGCATGACTCCGGCCAATATTGCCAGCATGGCTGCATAGGCGATATATTGCTCCGCGCTCAAGCCTAAGGGAATGAGTGCGGCAGCAGACATCAACGAGATTATCGCCACTGGGCCATTTTGTAATTGTCGGGAAGAACCGAATATGGCGGCCACGATAGGCACTAGAAACGCTGAATATAAACCAATTTCGGGCGGCAAACCGGCCAATTGAGCGTTAGCCATCGATTGTGGGATCAATACCAGCGCCACAGTGATACCAGCGATGATATCGGCCTTAAGAATTTCCGGTCTTTTGAGATCGCCAATCCACCCTAAAAAAGGGACAAATCGACGTCCTGCATCACGCAGAAAACCCGCTAGATAGTCCAGCATCGTGTCACTCTAAGCAATAAAAAATGGGTGAGCATAGAAATATGGGGATCGTTTTATAAGATAGGCAATCATAACGCATCCCTAATAGGATCACCGACAATTAAACGTCTTCGGTGTAGGCCACCTAAAACTACTATTGTAGGTCTTTGACCCCTTTGACTTTAATATCACGAGCCAAAAAACTATCAGTGATGGGTTTAACCGTGG
>CALKZN010000077.1 GCA_938002995.1 uncultured Arenicellaceae bacterium
CGTGTTCACAATATCTCCTCCTCTATTATGGTGGAAGTTATTGTCGAAAATAATTATATCTTTATCAAGACGTCCAGCACCTTCAATGTCGATGCCAAATTGAGGAGATGTTCCTTTAATGTGATGAATTTCGTTATTAGAAATATCTATTCTAACTCCACCAACCACTGACACTCCTTGTCTACGATTATTATGTATTTCATTATTACGAATAGTGACATCAGAAATATTCGTTACCAGTAATAAACCATCGCCAGTTAAGTTCTTAATTTCCATATCTTCAACTAGAACTCTTTTGGTTCCGTTTTGTAGACATATTCCATGTCCTTCATCATGTGCAGTCTTTCCATCACTTTCTCTTGGTGTAAAAATATGAGTATCACGATCGCCAATAATCGTCCCTCCACGAATAACAATATCAACTTCATTTGTAACTGCAATGACACAATAATTCCATTTATCATTGGTATCCATTTCAAGGATTGTATTATCACTTAAAATAAATTCTACGCTGTCTTTAAGTTCAATTCCTCTTTGGTATATTGCGTTTCCGTATTTTCCTACCAAGTAATGCCCATTTGGTAAGACTATACGGTTGTATCCATTTTCATGAGCCCATTCTATTGCAGCTTGAAGGTTATCTGTCGTTTTAACTGGTTCACTTCTATTTGTTGGAATATCCCATTGATTTATATCAATTATATACTCCCTGATTGACTCGGGTTCTTTAGGTAATTCAACTTTAAAATTTACTATCCTTGGTAACTTTAATCCCTTATATTCATTGCTAACACGAAAATCGACAGGTTGTGAAGTACCTGGTGACCCAGAAGAGCCGTTTTTTGCCCCAGATAATATTGATGGTATGTCGTCAAGAATTGAATAATTGGTCTGCGCATTAATCAATGGCGTAAAAAAATATATTAAAACGGAACAAATAATGGAAAGAATTTTCATTAGGGAAAGTACTCAATAGATAAAGCGTTAAAATGCTTCAGAAAAATATTCGTATAGTTCTTGAGCTTGTTGGCGAATTTCAATATCAGGATGATTAGATGCGATCTCAACTAGGTTTGGAGCTAAAGAGTCGTCACCCCAAGAGTAAATCATATCTAAAGCTAAACTCGCCACATCCACTTCTTTGGAATTTAAAGCTGTAAGAGCAACTGACTTAGCAGCAAAATTATTCTCAATTTCTACTCGTTGTAAAATGGCTATTTTACCTTGAATAGTTTCATTCGAATCAGCTATTTTCAAGTTCATCCATTTAGCAATATTGGTGTTTACATCTAATGTTAGTAGAAAATCATCTTGCTCATCACTTGTTTGCTTTATCCCCCAGTCGTTATCTAATAGAGTCAGTTTTTCAATATCTACTGCATCAGTGGGTATCTTTTCTTGATCATTAGGATCATTAGGTATGTTTGCACTAATGTCCGATATTTCTTTTGTTGGAGTAAGTGTTTTATAAGGTTCAGGCTGAACTTCACGTTGATTTTGTAATTTTGATATAGAAATTTTATTAGTAGGTATGGAAGTCTCATTACTTTGAGAGTGCTCTTGTTCAGAGCAAGCTAAAATGAACAAAAAAATAGCCATAACTACACATCGCATTGCCCCACTAAAAAGAAGTTTAACCTGCAACATGATATAGCCTTTTTAAAAATCAATATAAAGTGCTTACAACGTCAACAATTGGCAAGTCAGTGTTAGAGTCACAAGAACTAACTTTAAATTCAGTTTTCTTTCTAGCTGCCGCAGCAACCAGCACAGAAGCATACATTTTCTTGCCATTATCTGTAGTAATATCTAGATAAAATGTTCGAATCTTTCCAGTTATAGTACTGTCATCAAATCCTTCAAGAAAGGGGCCACGACAATTTGCATCATTAGGAACATCTCTTGATAAATTGATCACTACAAAATTTCCATAGTTTTCTATGTTTTTAATAGTAGTTCTAATTTTATTATTATAAGGAAGAGGTGCTCTGGCTGCATGAGAAACACTTGTAAACATCATGATAGTTAAAAAAAGAGAAATGATGAGTAGTTGAAAATCTTTCATAGAGTTTTTTAATATTAATGTGTGATTTCATTCAATCATACCAAACAATAAAATAATGTATACGTAATGATTTAATAATTTTATTACAAAACTGTATATTTAAGAGAATGCTTAATGCCAGAGTATTTTTGATAAACGTATTTTCATGATTAATCAGAGTTTTACTTAATCCTTTGCCCTCACCAACCTTTGACCAACCTAAGCTGTGTAGACTTTATTCTCATCAGTTTGTGCTCGAGCGATTTCTTTCGCTCTTGACTGAAAATAATAAAACTACGTGAGGAGAGAACATTGCAATATAAAAATCCAAATACAGACGGTTCGGTCGTCAGCTTTAAAGACAGTTATGAAAACTATATTGGTGGCAAATGGGTTGCCCCGGTTAAGGGTCAGTACTTTGATAATATTTCCCCTGTTAATGGCAAACCTTTCTGCAAAATACCGCGTTCGACTGAAGAAGATATTAACCTAGCTTTGGATGCTGCCCATGAGGCTCGAGAAGCATGGGGCACTAGTTCGGTGACTGAGCGTTCCAATGCACTGCTGAAAATGGCGGATGTGATGGAAAGCAATTTAGAAGCATTGTCCGTTGCTGAAACCTGGGATAACGGTAAAGCAGTTCGTGAAACTTTGAATGCCGATATTCCTTTGTGTATTGATCACCTTCGTTATTATGCGGGCTGTTTGCGAGCTCAAGAAGGCGGCATCAGTGAGTTGGACAACAATACGGTGGCGTATCATATTCATGAACCATTGGGTGTGGTTGGTCAGATCATTCCGTGGAACTTTCCGTTGTTGATGGCGATATGGAATTTGGCGCCAGCATTGGCTGCGGGCAACTGTGTTGTTTTGAAACCTGCGGAACAAACGCCAGCAACTATTTTGATGTTGATGGAATTGGTTGAAGGCATCTTGCCGGCAGGTGTTTTGAATGTGGTCAATGGCTATGGTGAAGAAGCAGGGCATGCGCTTGCTACTAGCAAACGTATTGCCAAGATTGCGTTCACGGGTTCAACACCAGTGGGTGAGCATATTCTGAAATGTGCGGCAGATAATTTGATTCCTTCATCGGTTGAATTAGGTGGCAAGTCACCAAATGTATTTTTTGCAGACATCATGAACTACGAAGAAGAGTTTATCAGCAAGTGTGTTGAAGGTGCCGTGTTGGGATTCTTTAATCAAGGTGAGGTTTGCACGTGCCCATCGCGATTACTTGTTGAAGAGTCTATCTATGAAGAGTTTATCAAGATGGTGATTGATAGATCGGGTCAGATCAAGCGTGGCAATCCATTGGACACAGAAGTCATGGTTGGAGCGCAAGTTTCTGAAGAGCAATATAATCAAATTTTGAATTACATCAAAATTGGTTTGGAAGAAGGTGCTGAAGTGATTACCGGTGGTGAAGTTGCCAAAGTAGGAGGTGACTATGATGCGGGTTATTATATTGAGCCAACGCTTCTGAAGGGTAATAACAGTATGCGTGTGTTCCAAGAAGAGATTTTTGGTCCAGTCGTTTCTGTCGCAACTTTCAAAACGGAAGAAGAAGCGCTCGCCATTGCTAATGATACTGACTTTGGTTTGGGTGCGGGTGTGTGGACCAGAGATATGAACAAGTCCTATCGCATGGGCCGCGGTATTCAAGCAGGTCGTGTGTGGACCAATTGCTATCACCTATATCCTGCACATGCGGCATTTGGTGGTTATAAAAAATCAGGCATGGGTCGCTACACACATAAAGTAGCATTGGAGCATTATCAACAAACTAAGAATTTGTTAGTCAGTTATGACATCAACCCTTTAGGTTTTTTCTAGACTTTTTAGTCAACAAAAAAGAGAGTAAGTTTGTGGGTCAAAGCGATAGTTTTGGTCCACTTTTACTTTAAGCATAAACATTTTGTAAAACACCACATTGAAAAAGCAAACCCATTCATTTTCTTTAGATGATCGTTTTAGGTCATTAGGACATGAATTTTTGACGCCTTTTTCTCCAACAGGGCTTATCAATCCTAAAGAGATAAAGCGCAATGAAACCGTTGCTGCTATGTTGGGTTTCCAAAAAGATTCAAGTATTGCAATCGGATCAGAGAGTTTCGAGGATATATTTAGTGGTAATGCTTCCTTACTAGGCTATGAACCTATTGCCCAACAATATGCAGGTCATCAATACGGAAACTTCAATCCATTTTTAGGCGATGGCAGATCGGCAATCATCGGTGAAATCATTACAGCAGATCTTTCAAATAATAACTATTGGCAGATTTCGATCAAAGGTATAGGAGCAACGCCTTTTGCGTTTAATGGCGACGGACATGCAGGTCTGAATGAGAGTGTGCATGAATTTGATTGTAGTCAGCGTTTGTCAGAATTAAACGTGCCCACGGCGCTTGGGCTTTGCGTGATGAAGGGTGAAAAACAAGTGTACCGCCGTGGTTTGAAAGGCGGTAGTTTTAAGGACAGCGCTATGTTGACCAGAATCGCGCCTTCATTTGTTCGTTTTGGCACCTTTGAATTGTTTTATTTTCAACGCAATGTAAATGCTCTGCGAATATTGGCCGATCACATTATTTATTATTACTACCCTGAGAGTGAGTCTCATGGAAAGAAAAAGTACGCTGATTTTTTCAAAAAAGTGGTAATCAAAACAGCGCAACTGATAGCGCATTGGCAATCTGTTGGCTATGTGCATGGCATGATGAATACTGACAACCAGTCGATTCTGGGCATAACGCTAGACTTTGGTTCTGGTGCATTTACTGACGATTTTGATGATGATTTTGTCAGTGCTAGTTCAGATGAATATGGTCGCTACGCTTTTGGTCAACAACCGACAGTAGGACTCTGGAATTGCAATGTACTTGCTAGAGCGCTGTCGCCGATTATTGCGGCGGAAGATTTGAAGCAAGGTTTGTTGTGTTATGAAACGGCTTATCTTGAACATTATGAAACACTGAGTTCTTAAAGTTCAAGATAAGAGTTTTTAGATAAACGCTAAGGCGTTAATAGATCAATTAAACGTTCCCTCACCAAACCACTTCTAGATGTATTATCACGAAGTTTTTCGATGAGCATGCGTGGATCACTGCAAGATTCTATCGCTTGCTCTATTACTGCGCTGATGCAATATCGCCATTCTTCTAATTCTGGAGACTTAGATTGCGATAAAAAAGCACCTCGATATAAGGAAATAGCTTCATTACTTTTTTGTTGATGCAACACTTCCCAGATATGTAGAAAATCTCCCCAAACAGGCATCATCAAACGATAAGGCCTTGAGCCAATGGCGCCGCCTAACATGTGTCTAAGATGTGATACCTCTGCTTTTAGTGTTGCGGGAGAGACTGATGCGTCTCCATACAATACTGCATGCAAGTGTTCTAATGACAAACCTTCAGGGTTTAAGGCTAGTAAGCATAAGATTTCAATTTGTCGCAACGGTAGTTTGATCTTTCTACTGTGTAGGCGAATATAAGGTTCTCCAAGGGCGAATATTTCGAGTTCAGCGCGAGGTAGATTCATCGGCAAGGCCCTAGCAATTGAGCGGGCGAAGTCATTCACCGCCGCTTGGCCTAGTGGCGTATGTCTTCTCCAGGTAGTCGACATGTCCAAAACGCCAACACATTCGCCTGATTGTGGGTGAATGATTGGAGCCGCATAACAAACCCAGTCATTCACAACTGGCAGATAATGTTCTGCAGAAAAGACCGTGACGGCTTTTTTCAAATTCAAAGAAAGACCGACAGCATTGGTTCCTACTGAACGTTCATCCCAATGACCACCGGCAGTGAAATTCAATGCTTCTGCTCGACGTTGCATATGATTGCTTGCATAAGTCCATAGCAGTCGACCTTGCGGGTCTGCGATGGCCACCACCAGCTCACCCTCACGGGTTAGTTGTTTCATATTGTCTTGCTGATGTTTTGCTGCGATTGATAGAGGTGATTCTTGCCAGAGGTGGGATACCTCATAATCATCCAAAGGCGCAGAAATAGGACTGGGCTTTATCGATGCCGCACTTCGCTTCCAAGAGGATAATATCTCTTGTGGAACATAATTATTTTTTCGTACTGAGCCAGTAGCAACAAATTCGCTTTTCTGAGTTTCGATTTTATCGCGGCGCTGAGACAGTTTTTTATTATTTCTTTGCTCTAGCATGTGATTCTCTTTCGAAAAACCGAAGATCAGTGTATCACTTCCTTGTCTCTAGGTGAAAATCCATTAAGAAATGCACATACCTTTTTCTCACCAACCTTTGGCCTACATAATAAAAATAAAATTTTTCCTGTAAGTTTGGGTCAGCTGATACTTTTCGTTAAGAGTTAAATAGTTTTATGTTAATACAATGAGCTGATAATCTATGCTTAGAGCTTAGTATTGATAAGGCAATTAAGGCAGGTAAAAAATGGCGAATGCGATAAAGACGGGTGTTGCTCAAATGGTTGCTTCTGCTCGGCAACAAGTTGAAGAAATTGATGCTGCGGATGTGTTGGGTCTATTGGGTCAAGGTGATGTCTTGATTGTGGATATTCGTGATATCCGCGAACGGCAGCGCGATGGTTATATTCCTGGGAGTTTTCATTGTCCACGTGGCATGGCAGAATTTTGGGTGGACCCAGATAGCCCGTATTACAAAGACGTGTTTGGTGAAGATAAGAAGTTTGTCTTTCATTGTGCCTCAGGTTGGCGTTCTGCGTTGACCGTGGATACCTTACAGAAGATGGGTATGAGGAATGTTGCCCACATCACTCATGGCTTTGGTTCATGGAAGAAGATAGATGGACCTATTGAATTTCCTGAGAAAAAATAAAAGTGATTTTTGATTTCTGACCTTAAAGTCTCATCTTGGGTTTTTATAAAATGAGATATAGCGGCCTATGTTTACAAAGATCCCATGTGTCTTAAGTTTTTCTTGAACTCTTTGAGTAATTCTTTAGAAGGCAGCGAATACTTCTCTGCGAACATGTTTAAGGTTTTCCTAGCCTTTGAAAATTTAACTAGGGTATAGATACTGGAACCTAGGGTAAGGGTGATAAATACAACGACTGAGCCGATGAGTGCGTCCATGCCTTCAGGACCTTTATTTGCTGATTGTATTCCGAATCCTAAAGTTGCTAAGCCACCGATCATGAATGCCAGTGGTGTTAATGGATTAGGCCATTTTTTGTAGACAGTTTTGATTTCTTCTTTAGAGAGTTTGGACAAGTGTTGTGTGTTGTCGATTGACATGATTGTTCCTTAATATGTGAAGATTACCTAGGTATTTTATTCCTTAGGTGTTTCATTGTTAAGCGTATGACAAAAAATTTAGCTATCTCAAAGGTAGATACTAAGCGTAGTAACTAAAATAATAACCGATAAATCCAATGATAAGTGTTACCCTTCGCCTATATGAAACATAGGCATTAGTAATGGCGATTAGCAAAAAATATAGTTATAAAATTGAGCAAAAAGATGATCTTTGGATGGCTCAAATCATTCGTAAAGCGAGTTCAAAAACGCTTATTGTTAGCAAAGAAAAAGATGCTTTCGCTAGTGAGGCAGAAGCAAAGGAATGGGCTGAACAGCAGTTATCAGAGTTCGCCACTTCTTTGAGTTCTAGTAATAAACGCCATGGCGAGCAACGAAAACAAGGTGAAGAAGTTCGTCGTCAAAGATCTATTCGTCGTTCAGAAAAAAAGCAACTTGAAAAACAGGCCAAAGCTGAGGCAGAACTAGCCGAAGAGAGTTCTACAGAAGAAGATTCCTAATTTATAAATATTATTGTGCGCAGAACTTTTGTGGCCTTAGCACTTCAATGTCGCTTGTAAAAGTCACCATGCCATAGTTGTCATAATACGTTTTTTGCAAATGTTGTGTAAAGTGTCTGGCAAAATTAGCATCGCAAATAATTTCAACACGGATGTTAGAGTTTGCTTCCCATGAACCCGCACGTGAACCACTGCTGCCTTTGCCTTTGGCGTTGCTGATGGTGTAGCCCATGGCGCCATGTTCTTCTATGTCGTCTATCAGCCGGGATTCCAAAACTGATTCAGTATAGATAGTAATTAATTTAGCGTTTTCATTTTTCATGATTAGTCTCTCGTGTTTTTTTGCTAGAGCAAGTTATGTGCATATTGAGAAAAAGCATAGTAAATGGGTATGCCGATAATGATGTTAAATGGAAATGTTATCCCAAGTGAAGCACTCAATGACAGTGTAGGGTTTGCTTCAGGCACTGAAATTCGCATGGCTGCGGGTACTGCGATATAAGAAGCACTAGCAAATAATGTGGCGAGAATGGCGGTTCCGCCAGTGGAAAGGTTGAGGCTGGTGCCAACGATTATTCCAATGATTGAAAAAACAATCGGCGTTAATATCCCGAATGCAAATAAGAACAGGCCATATTTTTTCAAGCTGCTAAGTTGAGTTGCTGTAATCAAACCCATCTCCAATAAAAATAGTGCCAGAATGCCTTTGAACAGATCAAAAAATAGCGGTGAAATTGATTCTACCCCTGTCGGTCCACTGACCCAGCCAATCAGCAAGCCTCCGACTAAGAGCATGACGCCGCGACCCAGCATGACCTCATTCATCACCTTTGACCATTGTGTGTCTTTGGACATTCCTTTGGATAGAATAATGCCGATCAGAATTGCAGGTATCTCCAGTAATACTACAAACAAGGCCATGTGTTCTTCAAACACAATGTTGCGAGTGTTCATATAGGCGACGGCAACCGCAAAAGTACCAACGCTCACGGAGCCATAGTGAGCAGCGATTGATGCTGAGTCAGGGCGGTTAAATTTTCCTACATAGCGCAGCACAGGAAATATGATAAAGGGTAATAAGAACCCCATTGCGACAATCACGGCTATTTGCGGAAGCAAAACTCCAAAGGGTTGTCTGGCAAGTTCAATACCACCCTTTAAGCCAATGGTGAGCAATAATAACATTGATACCAGTTCATATATTTGACTGGGCAGACGAAGTTCCGACTTCATCACACCTGCAAATAAACCAAAAAGAAAGAACCAAATGACTGGGTCAATTGAACTTAAAGACATGTATTTACCTGTGAACGCTGTTCACGATAAAGGCCCAGCATAACTGAGCCATTATTGAAAAAAATGCAAAGATTAGTATGATTAATCGTTAGGCAGCAATTCCTTGATCCGCTTGTTGTTCTAGGTGTTCAGGAAAACCTTTTGGGAGCTCTAAGCCAGTTGCTAAATCATTGAGAAACTGACGTTCACTTTCTTCATCGACATCTATAGATAGATAAGCAGCTAAATAAACTTCGGCTTTATGTCCATCGATTTCTACGGCGTCGACAATTTCTTGAATGCTAATGTCTCGAGACATCATGCCAAATATTGAGGCCTTTTCATCGGAGTCTAAATCGAGCTTTGCGACAGCCTCGAACAATCGTTTTTGTTCAATTGCATCAACATGTCCATCTGCTTTTGAGGCAGCGATCATGGTTTTTATTAATACAACATTGAGTCGCGTGACGGCTGTTTCAGCTCCAACGGGAATAACATGATTCGACTGTTCAACGTCATCTGCAGTGATTGCTTTGGTTTGGTTAAGTGCTTTATTTTTTTGCCAATTGCCATAGGCCTTATAAGCAAGCCCTCCTAACACAGCGGTTCCGCCAATTTTGGCAGCCCCTGTGGCTATTTTTCTGGCAGATTTACTACTCATCAATAAAGCCATAACGCCACTTGCGGCTGCCCCACCAGCAAGTCCGCCGGGTAACATAGAGCTTAGTGTATCTAATGGGCTGCTTTGCTGTTGTGATGTATCAATTGAATTCTGTTTAGAGCTTGGATTAGAACTCTGTGAAAGACTAGAAAGAATATTTTGAAAGTTCATTTTATGACCTATTGAGAAAGTGAATTTTTTGAATCAACGAGGAATTAGGTATGAGCTGTTTAGTAGAGAAGTATCTCTATTATTAATTTTACCAATGCGACGCAGTGTTGTTCTGGATGCACGTTTCATAGCTTGATGAATGCTGGTGTAAATATTCGTGCTGCGTTTGGTGACAATGATTGGCGCCGAATTGGCGATTTTTATTTCAACACTGCATTCCTTATCGTCGCCTCCTTTAGGACCATTAATATCTTTGAGTCTTACGATTAAGCGTTCAACACGATCTGGGCAAACTGTCATGGACTTTTTAGCTTGCTTTTGGATGAACTTATGCAGAGTGTTATTGAGGGTTATGTCATTTGAATGTATTTGTGTGTTCAATGTTAATGCCTCCGTTTGTTTTCAGTCCTCCTATCATACGAACATTTAACAACAATAAAATTCGAGTATTATTTAAATAATATTCGAGAATTCCTTATATTGATTAAGCCTATATTCAGATTGAACGCGTTTTAGAAAAATACTCTAAAAGGCATCATCGTTTTATCTATTCTGTGAGTAATGCCTTTGCTGCAGAAATGACTGAATCAACCGCTGGGTGTTTGATTTTTCTTTCCGGAGAAATACCATAATAACGATCTGAAACTGAATCAATGCGACCAATAACGGCTAGGTTGAATTGCGCTAATACGTCTTTTTCGACACTTGTGGAAACGCAGAAAATACCGCGGCCAGTTTGACCAAAAAATTTTAATAATGCGCTATCGTCAAATTCAGCAAGAATGTTAGGTGAAATCTTTGTTTCAACAAACCAAGACATTAAACTTTGATATTGCGCTGAATTTTTGCTGGGCATTAAAAATGGCGCCTTGTGTAGTGATTGCGGAAAATTTTCTTCATACTTTTGATATTCATCTTTATGGGCAAAAAAGGTAACACCCGATTTGCCTAAGTAGTGATTATTCGCCCTGATGCTCAATCCGACAGGAAGCGGTTGGTCAGAGATAATGATGTCTAGTTTATTAATGGATAAATCGGCGAGTAAATTCGATAAATTTCCTTCATGGCATTCTAGGACAAATTTATCCTTTAAATCGAAGCTGTTATTCAGCATTTCGAATGCCATCACTTTTGGAATGGCATCGACGATGCCAACATTGAAGTTAGGAATTTTACTGATGTCTTGTGTCGCCAGAGTGCGCGATAGCTCATTACCTAGATTGAAGATATCTTCAGCATAATTTAAAGCGACTTGCCCCAGGCTATTGGGTTCTAAACGCTTTCCTTGACGTTTAAATAAAGGCGCGCCGATATACTCTTCGAAAGTCGCTAATTGTCCACTGACGGTTTGAGGCGTTACATGCAATGCTTGTGCGGCACGAGTCACACTGCCTTCTTTAGCTACGGCATAAAAATACTGGAGATGATTGAAATTAAGTTGTTTCATAAGGCTTTGTAACGAATTTTTTTCGAAAAAATCTGACTATCATCAAAGTATATTCGATAATTTCAGATTATAGGCCTTGCTGCCCTCAGTCGTAATAAAACAATATCCTTGATGCCTTATGCGTTTTAAGTAGACAATATTTCTTTAATGGTTTTCATTGTATTTAAGGTGATATCCAACGATTTTGATTTTAGTTGTTTGGCTAAAACCTTATCGATATTCGCTAGCAAATGTCTGGACTCAGACATTAATACCTCACCTTTTTTAGTGAACAAAATTTGCTTTTGTTTGCCCATACCTTCAACTTGCTCTAAGTATCCTTTGCTGCATAACTCTTTGACAGTTTTTGCTGCCATTTGGCGGCTAACGCCTATGTTTCTGGCTATTTCTGATGCGTAATTCACCCCGCATTCAAGCGTGCTTAAAAAATTGAGACTTTTGGGCGTGATTACAAAGCCTTTATCCATTAATTTTGAGCATAAATATTTGCTAGTCAATTCATGAAGTTCTGCTGCTCCCAGCACCAACTTGAGCGTCTGGCTGTCAATCATTGCAGTATTATGTGTTGTAAACTTGGTTGACATATAATCTTTCCCATCTTAATATTTATTCAATCAAACCTAAAAAGGTGATGCCATGATTGAATTAAAAAGTGTACTCAGAGCAAGTGCGCTAAGTTGTGTTATTTTCGGTGGAATATTCGTTTTTATTCCAACAATAGTCGTGGATTTTTTAAGTCACACTAAACCTGCACCACAATGGTTATTTTTAACATTGGGTGGAGTGCTAATTCTAAATGGTTTACATTTATTTTGGGCTTCATTAAGAGCTGTTCATAACAAAGTGCTGATCGCGTACTTTTCCTTGAGTGATTTTCTATGGGTGACGGTTTCAGTAGTCTTAGTGATTGCCGGTGTTTGGGTTACAACGATAGAGGGAGTCATTGCAACATTGGTAGTCGCAGCAATAGTAGGGTTTATGGGTTTTTTGCAATTTCGACAGTTAAAACAACTTTAAATAATGTAATAACCTACGAATATAAGGGATCACAAAACGCAGCCGAAGGCTGCGTTTTGTATTAAATTAGTCGTTGTTTGTTTATTTTAGATTCATGCAGTTTGCATAATAGCTAGTAGTAGCTGGCCAGTCTGAAAAAATGCCCAGCACACCGACATCTTTTGCAAGCACATCGATGAGATTGAAAACATCACCGTCGTTATTGGTGACGTCGTTGATGGTTTGATAATACCAACCGCCGCCATTATTGAGTGCACCAGATCGTTCAACAGTCCATGTGATGATTTTCAAACCAGCCTTTTTAGCAAGTTTTGCATAGTCAGAAGCAATCATTTTGTTGTCTTTTGCGGTAACAAGGGCAAACATAGGTGGTGCAATAATGCGTACGCCATGGGCATGAAGGCTTTCAAAGTCTTCTGCGCTGGCTTTGAAAGCGTTGTCTTTATAAACACGATCATCAAGAAAAACAGCTTGTTTGCCAAAACTAGGCTCGTTTTTAATCCAATATTTTATATCATCAAGATTAAACGATTGTGGCCAAACATCTTTGGGACTGATGCCAGCTTCTTTGTATTCGTTAATCATCTGTTGTGCGTATTTTTCTTGGCTATAGTCACCCTGATAAGGCATTTTAACCCTGGCTGACTTGAGTTCTGGAGTGAACTTAGTATCAAGTTCTTTGAAAAGTTCGATGCTTTCAGCATGAGTCATGAGTGTGCCACGGGTAGCGTATAAATCTGTACGAAAATTTGGTGTGCCATCTAAATATTCTTCGACAGTAATTGCGTCAGGATTGAAGGCATCCATCTTGCCTTGCAATGTTTTAAATTCAACCAAGGTGATATCACTAGCTCGGCATTCAGCACTGGCTTTTGTGCCTTTTACAGGGTCAGCCGGTGTAAATGGTTTGGTGCATTTTGACGCTAAGGGAGTAGCTAAGATATTTGTCGTTGTATGTAAATCTGCTTGAGAATGACGACATACTAACTGACGATCTTTGGTGAAAGTAACATCGCATTCTAAGATACCAGCGCCCATTTTTGCAGCAGCTACATAAGATTCACGCGTATGTTCTGGGAATTGTAAAGCAGCGCCACGATGACCGATTGAAAAATCACTTTTATAAAAAGGTCCAGCTTTACATTGGCTTAACTTATCTTTTAATGGGCCTTTATCCATATCATCAACTAGGAAAAATGGTCGTGGACCTAATTGGACTGATTCAGAAGCGGCCTTCACTTCGGAAATAAGAAAGCTGGTGTTGATCAAGGCTGCTGCGAAAAGCGCGATTACAATAAAAGCTCGGTTACAAAAATTCATTGGATCTCTCCATATATAAAATTCTAAGGTTTAATGTGAAAAACTATTCTTAACGACTAGAAAGATTTTATGAAGGCTGTGTGACGATTTGATGTCAGATAAGCAACATATCGATGAATGTTTAAAGCACAGAAACAGGTAAAAATAATCGAACATTAAAAATGTCATCAGTGCTGAGGAAATGATTTTTTTGATAATGGACAAAGATAGGCGTTGTTTGCAGTTTATAACCAGAACTTGGCAGCCATTGCTTCATAATTTTTCCAATATAAGGAAGTAAATCTCCATATTGACCACTTAGCTCAAAAGTTGCATGGATGCCACCTGGAATGGTGAGGCTATTAACAGTACCTCTTTTACGTAAAGGTTTATCAATGGTCATACAAGCGACGTATCGACAATCAGGAAGTTTGACCCATTCCGGGTTTGAATGATGAAGCCCAATTTGTTGACCCACTTTGGGAGCTTCATCAAGTGGCGAATAATCTGATTTCAATCCGGTTTGCATGGCCCAAGCGTTTAATAACAGCCAAGCATCACGAATATCACGGCCATAGCCTTGATGACGGACCTAGGCAACATGTAAATCATCAAGTTTGACAATATTGGCGACGGGTAAGTTTTTATTTTGAATGCGTAAATAACCGGATTTAACCTCAGGATCTGATAAGTAAGGAGCTTCAATTTGATCACGATCAATCGTCCGCCATTCCCCTGGAGTAGTGCCAAACTGTGTTTTAAAGGCGCGGCTAAAAGAGGATAAAGAAACAAAACCACACTTTTCAGCGATGCTCAAAACGTTGCTATTATGATCAAACATTAGTTGATTAGCAGCGTGTTCAAGTCTGGTGCGGCGTATATAGACATTAACGCTTTCGCCAATAAAATGCTTAAAAACTCTATGGAAATGTTGCTCCGAATAAGCCGCTATTTTTGCCAGATATCCAGCAGGTAAAGAAGCTGAAATATCCCTATGAATTTCATAGAGTACGTCATTAATGCGCGATTGTTGTTGTTTTGTAGCGTTTGACTGAGCCATTGATTTATAAATAAATTCACATATATCAACCTATATTAAAACATATATGGACAAATAAAATACATTCTTTAACGTTATTCTTAAATCACAATTTTATCCGCAGAGGAGTTAAGGTTTCTCTGACATAAGAATTTTGGAAAGCTATGGAAATTAATCGGCATCTACAAAATGTTAAGCCTTCATATATACGAGAAATTTTAAGTGCAGCTAAATCACCTGATGTTATTTCTCTAGCAGGTGGTTTGCCAGCAACTGATTTGATGCCAGTTGAATTGTTTATGCAAGCAATGGCGACATTAGATAGGACACCAGAAGTTTTTCAATATGGAGAAACTCAAGGTTATGCACCTTTGCTTGAATTCGTAGAGAAAAATTATCACCTCTCAAATGAAATGGCATCGATAGTCTGCAACGGTTCTCAACAAGGCTTAGATTTGATTGCTAGAGCGTTTATTAACCCTGGCGATATAGTTGTAATGGAAGCGCCTAGCTACCTTGGTGCGCTTCAAGTATTTGGTTTGGCTCAAGCCAATATTGAATCAGTTCAACAATATGAAAATGGCCCTGACTTGGAAGAACTAGAATCTATATTTGCGTCAAAGTCCGTTAAGTTATTCTACGCTGTCCCAGATTTCCATAATCCTACCGGCGTTTGTTGGCCACTTGAAGTTCGCCAAAAAGTGGCCAGTTTATGTCTACAATATGATGTAACATTTGTTGAAGATGCACCTTATAGGGATATGAGGTTCAATGGAGAAGCATTGCCATTAGTGTCTTCTTGGTGTGTTGATCGGGCAATAATTTTAAGATCGTTTTCCAAGCTTGCTGCGCCAGGAGTGCGTTTAGGTATTGTTTCCTCGAGACATGCTTTGATTGTTCCGATGATCAAAGTCAAACAGGCGGCAGATTTGCATACAAATTTGCCGATGCAAGCAGCGCTGTTAAATGTATTTCAAAACTCAGAGTTTCAAATGCACAAAGAACGTATTCGAACAAGATATCAAGAGCGTTATCAATCGTTATGCGAAGCGCTCAATGATTTATCTGAACAAGGCTGCTCTTTTGATACTGTAGAAGGAGGCATGTTTGTTTGGTTAAAGTTGCCAGACATCAATGCAATGTCCTTAGCAAGTAGACTAATAGAGAATGGCGTTGCAGTCGTACCCAGCGATGTTTTTTATCCTTCAGAGGAGATGAACAGACCTGCCTTAAGATTGAATTTCAGTCATTGTTCACCAGAAAAACTCAAAAAGGCAGTGTCGGTAATAAAACAAGCTTTGTTAGAAATGATTTAACAAATCATCTAGCGAAACATTGAGGCTTACTTTAAACGTGGCTTTTCATAAAAAATATAAGGTGTTGAATAGTCACTGAACTCAAAATAGACCTTCTTACCTTCCAATGGATCTTTAACACCATTGAGATTGGCATCTAGGATTCCATAGCCAAATCGGTAGGGTCTAGGTTGGTTGCCATTGGTTGAAACCGCCGTGCTGAGTTTGTCGATTTCGATGAAACGTTTGACTAATTTATCACCTGCATAGACTTCTAAAACACCGTCAGTGCCGGTCCAGTTTTGTACTGCACGACCAAATTTATTCTGTGTTTCTTGAGTACATGCGGCGAGAGCAATAGGTAAAATCAAGAGTGTTAAAAGAGGTGCTTTTTTCATAATATATTTT
>CALKZN010000078.1 GCA_938002995.1 uncultured Arenicellaceae bacterium
TTGGGTATTACTGCCGATGGTTCGCCGATACCACAACCCGGTGGTTTCCGATTAGATTTACTTGCACCAAGCAATATTTTTAAGTTACTCACGGGCGATAGTTTTGATTTCTTTAGCTTTAACCTGCCGAAGTTGGAACTGGAATTGGGTATTGACTTAGGTTTTGATTTTGATGTGTTGGCGTTTGATATTGATGGCGGCGTGTCAGTCACTGTTGATTTAGGTATTGGTTACGATTCCACTGGACTTGAACGTATTAAACTAGCACAAGATGAGGGCACGTCTATTGATGCCTCTGATCTGCTAGATGGTTTCTTTATTCGTACAATCGAAGGTGGTGGACCTGAAATTTCTTTTGATGCCGAATTCTCTGGCGGTGGTTCAGTTGATGTTCACACACCATCATTTTGTGTTGACTTAGGCTTTTTAGGCAGTCTTTGTTTCCCACGCTTTGATATTTTTGTGGTGGAAGCAAATCTGAATGCTGATTTTTCATTGTCACTTGACCTTGTCGACCCTAATGAAGACGGTAAGCTTCGGTTTAATGAGATTTTGAATGTCACTAATGGCTTTTCGAATCCTGAAAACGCTTTGTTCTTATTTGACATAATCGCCGAAGGCGGTGGTAGCTTTAATATCGGAGGCACTGTTCTCGGTGTGAGCCTTAGCTCTTCTGATATCGGGCTAGATGCTTTGAGTCCGCGTTTTAGCCTTAGTGCACAAGATATTTTCACTTTTTTAGGTGCTCGGAGTCCTTTTGATCCAGTAGTTGCAGAGGTGCTTACAAACGGTGCAGGTTCAACAGGAACTATTCGTATTAACGCGGGTGAGTTTGCTTTTGATCGAATCTATGGTGATACTGATGATAGTCATGGTGCGAATGTTTCTGTGAGAAATATCGATTCAGGCACTTTACGTTTTACCGACAATACTTCGGGCAGATTCACGGATATTTCGACTGCAGGCATTACCTCTATTGTTTTTCGTGGTGTCGATGCAAGAGATATCCTAGATGCCTCCGGCGTCACCAGCAATATTTCCTTTGATGTGCGTGGTAATGGTGGTAATGATGATTTGATCACGGGTAGTGGCAGTGATGTAATTTTGGGTGGGACTGGTAATGACTTTATTGAAAGTGGGCGCGGTAGTGATAGCCTATTCGGTGAACGTGGTATTGATGACATCCGCGGTTCTAGAGATACAGACCTAATCTCCGGTGGCCAAGGAAATGATGTACTTCAAGGTGGATTAGGTGGTGATCGTTATTTATTCCTTTCAACGGCCGACGAGCGCAATGGTTTTGGACAAGATACGATCATTGAGTCGTCCGCTGCAAATACCTATAATGATGGACGTGTGTTAGCCATTTCATCTGTTCAGCAGCGTGGCACCAACGGCATTCAAGTGACTTCAGAAGATCATGGTCTTAGCTCGGGACAAACCGTTATTGTGACGGGTGTTGTCGGTATTTCTAATGCTAACGGCACAGTGACCGTCACACGCATCGATGACGATAACTTTAGCCTTAATGGCAGAAACTTTGTTGGCGGTTTTGATAGCAGTCTAGGTGGTGGATATATTGTTGATACCAATGCTGGCAACCTTGATGCAACGCGTTCACCAGCATTTAATTTGCTGACGGATACTGTTGATTTAACCAATGCGAATAGCAGTCAGTCATTATTGTTTGATATTGGTTCTGAGGGTAGTAATCCAAGAGCGACAGTTAGCTTTGTTGATGAAGCAGTTGCGGTTAATACCATCACGCATAATGGTACGGGTATCGAAACTTTCTTAGGTGGTGCGGGTAATGACACCTTTGATCTTAGTCACAATACCAACTTCACTAATCTTGATGGCATCGAAGGTTCCGATAGGTATATCGTTCGCTTAGGTGACAACTTAACCGGTGATATCAACGTTCAAGACACAGGTGTTGCTAATGCAACTGATAGTTTGTTTGTGTTTGGTCGTGATGATGTATTAATTCCAGATGCAGTTGGCTTGACCAGCTCTGAAATTCTATTCAACGCAGGTACACCGGACGAAAAATCAATTGCTTATTCACCTGTTGTGGATGGCGCCCGCCTAGAAAGCGGCCTTGAAGTGATTCAAGTTGATTTGCTCCAAGGTGACGATTCAATCAATATTGAAAGTACGCCTTCTGAAAGTACGGTAACTATCAATGGAGGTTTGGGCAGTGATGTATTCAAGGTCGGCGTTAACGCATCAACGGGTGCTGAGCAAAACTTGAACCTGATTGATGGCACCGAAGAAAACGGACCATTAAGAATATTTGGTAATGATGAAAACCCAGCGGTTGCAGAAAATGCTTCAGACCTTGATCAATTAGAGATTTTTGATACCACAGATACGGCTGGAAATAATGAAGTGAATAATAATGCCGGTATTCTAGGCTTTAACGCTGATACCGGTATTGGCAGACTTGAAGGTTTGGATATCACTATTGCAGTTGAATTTGGCGGTGTTGAAACAGTTGATCTAACACTAGGTCTTGGCGCTGATGAGTTATTGGTCTTAGGTGCTGTCAATACTGACGGTCGTGCGACGACGGGCCTGACGACTATCAATGCTGGTACGGGTAAAGATAAAATTGATTTGAATCTTGCCACCGGCAGTGTTGTGACCGTCAATGGTGAAGAAGACAATGACCAAATTAACCTGCTAGCCAGTGCAAATGCGGAAATTATTATCAATGGCGATGACGGTATCAGTGTTGATGGCGGTAATGATGAAATTAATGTCACTGCACTCAGTGCATTAGCAAGCGTCGCTATTCAAGGTGGCGTTGGCAGAGATACTGTTAATTTTGGCAGTACTCGCTCAAGCGCAGATCAAGGCCAAGGCACTCTAAATAGCATCGATGGCATGATCAGTGTCGAAGGTGGTGATGGTGTTGATACTTTAAATGTCGATGATTCAGCAGATACAACGGGCAATAATATATCCAATGGGGATGCAGGTGTTGTCACTAGTAGTTCAATCACAGGTCTTGGTTTAGCCAATGGTATTGGTAGCTATACCGACTTTGAACAAATTTACGTTTACACCGGCTCTGGCGCGGATGAAGTGAATGTTCAAAGCACCGCTGTTGATGCGGTGACCTTGATTGACACTAATGCTGGAGATGATGAAATTCAAGTGTCATCCGATGCAACGCTCACAGGTGATTTAGATAACGTCCAAGGTGATCTTGTGATCCACGGCGGTGATGGTAACAATGCATTATTAATCAGCGATTTATCCACAATGACAGCGGATACTAATGTTGTCTTTGGTGAAGGTGATTTTGACCCTCTCAGGGATTACATTGTCAACGATGTGTTCACAACAGCTGCGGGTTTTCAAAATCATCATTCTATTACTGGTTTTGCAGGTATGGCTACTGCAGGTACTCCGTATACGACTGGAACGATTTACTATTCAAGTACGTTTACTTCTCCGGCAGGCACCTCAGCAACTGGTGATTTTCGCGGTCAAGAAGACAGCAAAGGCGGTGTGACTGTAATTGCTGGTGATCAAGGCAATACTTTCCAAATCGACAGTGTTTATGCCGATAATTTAACCACGCTTTTTACGGGTGACGGTAACGATACAGTTACTACAGCGGCATTATCAGATACGGTCAATGCGGCAACTAATCCAACTGCAGACGGTGAATTGTTGATCTATGGCGAAGATGGTAATGATATCGTTGACGGTTCATTGAGTGATGTCAATATGACACTTGATGGCGGCAATGGCGATGACATTTTATTTTCAGGCAACGCGGATGATTTGATTGTCGGCGGGGACGGTGCTGACTATGTTGATGGTGGCAATGGCGCAGATGTGATTTTTGGTGATTCAGCCGTCACGCTAGACTTGGATGCACAAATCATCACTCGCACAACCAGCGCAACGGGAGGTAATGACTTCTTAGTCGGTTCGGGTGGTGCAGATGAAATTCACGGTGAACTCGCAGATGATGTGATCTTTGGCGACAACGCAGCATCTGTTGCGGATCCTGTTACGGGCTTAATTGTTTCAGCTACTAGTGACCCTAATGGTGGTTTGGTGTTATCAAATGACAGCCGCGCTCAAGCAAATGGCGTGATGCGTATCACTAGCAGTGGCGGTACAGCAGGTATGGATCAAATCTTCGGCGACGACGGTGATGACATCATTGTTGGCGGCTTGGATGAAGATACGATTCAAGGTAATGCTGGCGAAGATACAATTTTTGGTGATAATGCGACGGCAGCCTTTGCAGCAGAAATGGGTGTTTCAAGACCATTGAATGTTGAATCGACAGATACTGATCAAGGTGGCAATGACACGATCTTTGGTGATAGTTATACCGAAGATACGGCATTGGCTGATCTTGGCTTAGAAGATGCACAAAATGATACTGATGGTGCCAGCGATTTGATTTTTGGTGGTATTGGTGACGATCAAATTAATGCTCAAGCTGGCGATGATATTGTCTTTGGTGATAATGGCATCGTTCATTTTGTCGACGCAACGCCAGAAGCGAATGATTTATTATCTACAGCAGAAAATGATTTCGGAGCAGACACCATTAATTCTGGTGTTGGTGATGATGTTGTCATTGCTGATCACGGCGATGTGACTCGCGATGATATGGAAGAGGTGACTCGGGTTGAGTCGACTTTCCTAACAGGTGCTGATGACATTGTGAATACTGGTGACGGTGATGATATCGTGATTGGTGGCGGTGGTTCTGATGAAATTGATTCAGGCGCTGGCAATGACATTGTTCTGGGAGATTTTGGTTTCACTGAAGGTGGCCGAGTCGAAACGACAGATTCGAGTTCTGGCGGCATGGATACTATTGTTGATAGTTCAGGTAACAATATCATCGCAGGTGGTGCTGATAGCGATAACATCATGACTGGCGGTGGCAACGATATCATTCTTGGTGATAGCGGTACGACCAACGGTAGCGAAACAGAAAGTTCTGACACAGGTGTTGGCGGCAGCGATACCATCAGTACTTCTGGTGGTAACAATCAAATTATCGGTGGTGCCCAAGGTGATCAAATCACTTCTGGTGGCGGCAATGATGTCATCATTGGTGATAGCGGTAGCACAAACGGCAACCAATCAGAAAGTGTTGATTCAGGTGTAGGTGGCAGCGATACGATTAGTACTTCAGGTGGTAATAATCAAATTATCGGTGGCGCTCAAGGCGATCAAATTACTTCTGGTGGCGGTAATGATGCCATCATTGGTGACAGCGGTAGCACTAATGGTTCGCAAACTCAAAGCACTGATCCAAGCATTGGTGGCAGTGATACCATCAGCACTTCTGGAGGCAACAATCAAATTATTGGTGGTGCCCAAGGTGACCAAATTCAATCAGGGTCAGGCAATGATGCGATTCTTGGCGATAATGGTAGTACCAATGGCAGAAACACCGAAAGTGATGCGCCAATTGTTGGTGGTAATGACACTATTAATACCGCAGGTGGTAATAACCAAATTATCGGTGGTGTCGGTGGCGACAATATCCGAAGTGGCAATGGTCAAGATCAAGTCCTAGGTGATAACGGTTCTATTGATCCAAGTTCTACGACTAGTTCATCACCAAGTGTTGGCGGTAATGACAATATTTCAACCGGTGGTGGTAACGATCAAATAGTTGCGGGCACAGGTGGTGATACGATTGATGCTGGCGGTGGTAACGATTCTGTTGTCGGTGATAACGGAACAACCAATGGTAGCGTCACGCAAAGCACTGAACCTGGTACAGGTGGAGCGGATACGATTCGTTCTGGTTCAGGTAATAACCAAATCATTGGTGGTGCTGCAGGCGATAACATCATAACTGGTGGTGGCCAAGATAATATCCTTGGTGATAACGGTACAGTGACGGGTTCTACAGTCACCAATGCGTCACCGACAGTCGGTGGTAATGACAATATCGCATCAGGTGGCGGCAACGACAATATCGTTGCTGGTATTGGCAATGATACGGTCAACGGTGGTGCTGGTGATGATGATATCTTGGGAGATAATGGCCGAATCACTGAAAATCAACTACAAACAACTCAGTTTACTACTGGCGGTGATGATCGTTTGGAAGGTGGCTCTGGTGATGACAATATCCTAGGTGGATTTGGAAATGACTTTATTGATGGTGGCAGTGGTCAGGATATTTTACTTGGCGATAATGGCAGTATTACATTCTCAGCGAACACTATCGTAGCGGAAACTGATGGCCGTTTTATTGGCGGTAATGACTTTATTCGTGGCGGCCCGGGCAATGACGTCTTAATTGGTGGTGCGGGCTCTGACATACTTGACGGTAATGCTGGCGAAGATATTTTGATCGCAGACAATGGCCGTGTTGTACTGGGTATTAATCCTGATGGCTCACGTTTTGTTATTAGTATTGATGCTGTAGGTACTGGACCGCTTGATCCACTTGCATTAAGGGGTTTGTTTAATTTTGATCAAGATAAGTCTGATCTTGATTTTACAATTCCTTTTGATGGAGTTAATGGCACTGATGGTTCTCCGGAAGCCTCTAGTGAGGTTATTGACTCTGACCCACGTCGTATTCAGCATCATAATGTGCCGAAAGTTGTGCTTGAAGAGGAAGAGACTGAAGAAGGTGAAGCGCTTGAACAAGCAGTTGATGTTGAGAAAACAGAAATTGAAGCAAAACCTTCAAACACTCAGCCTGTGCAAGAATCGAAACCTGAACAAGCACCTGCTACTCAAGAGACTAAGCCGACAGGAAACGTGATTGATTCTGATGGCGATATAGACTAAACCGCTTATTTAGGTGCTGCTTCATTGGCATTAAGTGGCTGGGCTCCTCGTGTTAAGCGCCAATCTCAAGAAGAATTGTATAGCGAGCAGCAGGAAAGTCAGAAAGCAGTTAACAACAAGCGTATGGCTTTTGACTTTGAACATGCTGAGTTCGTATCTGAAAGATAAGTAAAAAAGAAACTAATTCGTAAAATAAAATGGGAATAATGATGGTTGATTACGTAGGAATCAAAAGTAAGGTATTAAACATTGGCTGTGCTCTTGCAGTGATTGTTGCAAGTCCAAGTGTGATGGCAATTGATTTGCTGGAAGCTTATGACTTGGCACTGAAAAATGATAAATCATATAGCGCAGTTGGCCGTGATTTTGAGTCCAGTAAGTTACGTCAAAAACAAGCCAAGCGATTATATTTGCCTGAATTGAGTTTTACTTACGACAGAATTGAGACAGATCAGGAAATTGTTAATTCTGAAAATGAAGTCTTTAGCTTAGGAGCATCAAAGTTTCCAACGGATGATTATGGATTAACTCTGACACAGCCTATTTTTCGTTGGGACTTAATCGTAGAACGCCGAAGAGCTAAAGACCAAGTGACTGCCGCTGAATTTGAATTGGCTGCAGAACAACAATCACTTATTCTCAGAACGGCTGAGGCATATCTGCGAGTATTAGCTGCACAAGATAATTTAGCTTTATCTAAGGCAGAAGCTGAAGTGCTTTCTAAAACGCTAGCTGAATCTGAAAAACGCTTTGAAGTAGGTGTTGCAGATGCGGTTGAATTGTACGAATCACGTGCACGTTTTGAGTTTACTAATGCTGAAGTCATCACTGCTGAAATTGCACTATCAGATGCAAAAGAAGCGCTTTCAATTATTGTTAAAGTTGATTTGCCAGTGTTTAAAACGTTATCAATTGATGACTACCCATTATTAGCGCCAGAACCGATCGATATGGATCAATGGCTGACTGAAGCTGCGGAGAAAAATTTACGATTTAAGGCTAGTAAAGCGAATGTAAAATTAGCTTCTCAAGAAGTGAATCGAATCAAATCATCGCGTTACCCAACCTTGAACTTAGTTGTCGAAAGTGGCACAAGAAAAACAGGCGGCAGCTTATTTGGTGGGGCCAGTGAAGTTGATACAACCGATGCAATTTTACGTTTGAATATTCCTATCATCCAGCGTTTTCAAACAGGACCTCAAGTTCGCGAAGCTATTTTGCAAATGCAAAAAGCTGATGATATTGCAGAAAGCGTTCAACGTAGTGTTAAGCGTGCCACAAAGGCATCATACTTTGGTATAACCGGTGGAATCAGCCGTATCAAAGCTTTGAAAGCATCAGTGGCTGCGCAGCAAAAAAATCTTGAAGCAAAACAAAAAGGCTTTGACGCAGGTACAACAACTAGAATTGAAGTATTGGATGCGCAACGAGATTTATATTTAGCAAACCGCGATTTATCAGGTTCATATTATCAATATATTTCCAACCAATTACGATTGAAAGAACAAACGGCTCGCCTTAATAAAGCCGATTTAGCTTATATCAATCAATATTTGCAAGAAGCTAAGGGCCAATAACTTAATAACTCAAGGGAGCCCAGTAATTTTGGGTCAGCTTGTTTTAAAATGTTAAGCTAGTCATTTACATGATTTCTAATGACTATTTTGTAGTGACTAGGGCTTCAAACAATTAGGCTTTTGCAAACGCGTGAACCAAGCGAATAATAACAACCAATCCAATGCTGAAAATCAATCTAAAGTAGATTTTCAGCATTGGCAGAAATTGATCTCATCAACCAGTCGAGCAGACTACTTTTCTAGCTGGTTAGCGATTGTCAGTGCCTCCATCGGTGGCGTTGAAGATGCTACTGTTATGGTGCATGAAGATGAAAATCTAGTACCAGCGGGAAGCTGGCCTGAAAACGGAAAAATACTCAGCAACGAATCATATTTATTGGCTAAAGATGCGGTCTTTGAGCGTAAAGCCTTGATTGAGCAGCTCAGTGATTCTGATTCGTATTTATTGTCTTATCCTATGGCAATTAACGAGTCGTTGGTTGTTGCTGTAGTCATGCAAGTCAGCAACCGAAACCAGCAAGCTCTTGGAGAGGCTTTGAAGCAACTGCAATTAGGCTCGGCATGGTTAGAACTGGTGTTTCGTCGCGAAGAAGCGCAACAAGATGAAGCCTTGGTTGATCAGGCTGTCTCTACTCTGGGCTTGATGAGTCGTGTTTCAGAACAAAAAACATTCTATGCCGCGTCGATGGAACTAGTCACAGTCTTGGCAAATGAATTGCAGTGTGAAAAGGTCATCTATGGCGTTTATAAAAAAAGCGATATGGATTTGGTCGCATTGTCAAACAATGGTCAATTCGGCAGGAAAATGGACTTAATGAGTTCTGTGGCTGATTTGATGTTAGAGGCAATAGATCAACAACGTAGTATTCGTTTTCCGCTTGAAGAGTCGATTGAAAAAATAATTTCTGATAATGAGGCTGAAATTGAAATTGCGGTTAAACACCAGCAGTTTGCCAAACGTTTCGATTCGGTGTCGTTGTTGACCGTGCCAGTATTTTCAGATGTAGGTGATTGTTTAGGCGCTGTTACTTTAGAGCGTTCAAAAGGTCAAACATTTGATCAAGAGGAACAGGATTTAGTAACAACGATTAGTCGCATCGCATTGAATGTGATTGATGAGAAACGCCGTAATGAATGGTCGGTTGGACGTATTATTCGTGAACGCATAGCTCGGTTTTGGCATACGACAGTCAGTAATCAATTTCCTTTACGCAATGCTATTTTAGGCGGTATTGCCGCGGTGTTATTACTTGGGTTTGTGCTTCCGGGTGACTTGGAAATCAAAGCGAACACCTTTCTTGAGGGTTATATTGAACGTGCAGTCGTTGCTCCATTCGATGGCTTTATTCAAGTCTCTGAGAAACGTGTTGGTGATGCAGTCAAAAAAGGTGAAGTCTTAGGCAGTATGGATTCTAGTGAGTTGGAATTAGAACTCACGGATTTACTTGGTCAACAATCTCAATCATTGAGCCAAATTCGAGAATCTCAAGCAGCAGGTGATCGGTCTCGAGCAAAGATTTTCCAAACGCAATTGCAACAAGTGCAAGCGCAGATAAATTTATTGAAATCTCGGATAACGCGTACTAATTTATTAGCTCCCTATGATGGCTATATCGTCCGAGGTGACTTAAATCGACAACTAGGTGCTGCAATCAATCGAGGTGATGTGATGTTTGTCGTGGCGCCGTTGGATAAATATCGCGTAGTTATGCAAGTCGATGAACGTGATATTAGTTATATCCAAGAAGGCAATCCAGCAAGTTTGATTTTTTCTGCCTTGCCTTCGGAACGTATTGAGACGCAAATCACAGATATCACTCCAATTGCCACTGCCGCTGCAGGGCGCAACTTTTTCCGTGTGGAGGCTGAGTTAAGTGATGAGCAACAACGCTTAAGACCAGGCATGGAAGGTGTGGTAAGAATAGAGGCCGGACGACACAATCTCATGTGGATTTGGATCAGAGGATTTGTCGATTGGCTTAGAATATTTATTTGGAAATGGATGCCTTAGTGTGTGGTTTTGCAGATAAGGATGAACAACCATCATGAGTGATGCATTAAGCCAGCACTGGTATAGGGTTGCCGATTTAAAATTGGCCTTGCGTAGCCATGTGGATATTCATCGTCATGTATATCGCGGCAGGATATGGTACGTGGTGCAAGATCATACTAGTGGCCGCTTTTTTCGTTTTTCTCCTGATGCCTATCGTTACATTGGTCAGTTAGACGGAAAAAAAACATTGCAAAAAATATGGCAGTTGCACAATGAACTGACTTCATCCGAACAGGAATTAAGTCAAGAATTTGAAACAAGCTCTGAAGGAAATCCTGATTTAAAAGAAAAGTTAGGTGAAGAACTAAGTGGTGAGGCAGCAGAAGATAGCGCAGAGGAAAATACAAGAAAAACCAGCAAAGGCGATTTAATTCGTTTGCTGTCGCAATTCTATCGTGCAGATTTATTAATAGGCGATGTTATGCCTGATACGCAAGAGTTGATCAACCGATCACAAACATTGCGAGATAAACAACGCGTGCAAAAGTTTAGATCACCGATTGCGATTCGTGTACCACTATTTGATCCAAACCGTTTTTTGGAAGCTACATGGCCAGTGATGCGTTATTTGTTTAGTTGGGTAGGCTTGCTTGTTTGGGTTGTTGCCATGGTTTATGGCGGTATTATATTAGTCACCCATTGGGACGAATTTTCCGCAGATGTCTTAGGTAAAGTTCTTAGCGCCAATAATATTCTATTACTGATATTTATTTTTCCTATAGTCAAACTTCTGCATGAATTTGGCCATGCCTATGTGATTAAGGCTATGAAGGGAGAAGTGCATGAAATGGGGGTTATTTTCCTGATTTTTATGCCTGTAATGTATGTCGATGCAAGCTCTTCGTCATCTAATAAGAATAAATTCCAACGTGCTTTGGTTGGCGCTGCCGGTATGTTTATTGAGCTATTCTTTGCCGTGCTTGCTTTGATTGTGTGGTCTGAAGCTGAGAGTGGTTTGATCAGTGCTATTGCCTATAACATTGTATTGATTGCTGGGGTGTCGACATTATTTTTTAATGCCAACCCACTTGTGCGATTTGATGGTTATTATATCTTTTCAGATTTGATCGAAATTCCTAATTTAGCCTCTCGCTCCACTCAATATTTAGCTTACCTCTATCAAAAGAAAGTCCTCAAGTTACCTAATGCTACAGCGCCAGATACTGCACCAGGAGAACCTCGTTGGTTAGTCTTTTATGCCATCGCTGCATTTCTCTATCGGATATTTATTATTTATGCGATTCTGTCGATCTTAATTGATCAATACTTTTTCTTTGGCGTGATCATGGCTATTTGGGCATTCGGCATCATGGTGATTGCTCCAGTCTATAAAGGCCTGGCCTTTTTATTCAAAAGCAGCCGCTTGCAAGGCCATCGTACCCGATCAATTATCAATACGGCTGCATTATTTGCAGTCATATTAGGAATGTTGGCTATTCCTGTGCCATTTTCGGTTATTTCAGAAGGGGTCGTTTGGGTCGATCGGCAGGCTTGGGTGCGTAATCAAACAGAAGGTTTTGTGAATGAATTTGACGTACAAATTCAAGCGCCAGTCAAACAAGGTCAACGTATTGCGGGTTTGGTTAATGCTGATTTCACAGCTCAATTACTGCGATTGAGGCTCAATCTGGATGAGTTATTAGCTCAATACGATGCTGTTAAGCTGCAAGATAGAGTGCAAGCAAAATTGATTCAAGAACGTATTCAAAGTACTCAAAAACGCCTAGCAGAGTTTCAGTTAAGGCAAGTGGCGTTGACGGTTAATAGTCAGTTTGATGGTCAATTTATTCGTCTTGCCCATGATGATATGAAAAATAAATTTTTGCCGAAAGGGTCGCTTTTAGGCTTTGTTGCAGATGATAAACAAGCCATTGTTCGCGTTGTTATTAATCAGACAGAGATCGGTTTGATTCGACAAGATTTGAAGAAAATAGAAGTCCGATTTGCTGATGATATCGAACGCGTTGTGACGGCGAAGATTGTGCGAGAGATTCCTTCAGCAACGCAAAATTTGCCCAGCATGGCTTTAGCCAGTGAAGGTGGTGGTAGCATTGTGTTGGATCCTGCGTCCAATCCAAATGCAGACCCATCCGCGTTACAATCTTTTTTCCAAATGGACTTGAAGATCAATGATGATGTTCGATCTGTGCGTTATGGTGGCCGAGTGTATGCAAAATTTGTGTTTAGTAATCGGTCATTGTTGCAACAAATTTATCGTCCGATTCGTCAAACATTCTTATCTAAATTAGTGTGATGTCATCATCGACGAAACAATAGCCAATGAATTAACAAGCGATGAGATAATAACTGTCAAGATCAAGGCCGCTAAGACTAAAACTAATGCAACAACCGCTAGGACAACAACCACAAAATATTAGGCAACAATTGGATGCTGCCTTTATTGACCCTCTTACTGAAGACGATAAGCAGTATTGGCAATTGTTGTTTCAACAACATCTCAATGTCGAACTGAATGAGGTGTATTTTGCGGCAGCTGAAAAGATGATTCGTGGTTCTGCTATTGATTTTTCTGCGTGTTCTGGATCATATATAAGCGTTATATTGGGTGCTTGCTTACTCAGTCAAAAAGGGATTAACAGTCAGCTTGTTTATGTCAGTGATGAATTGGCTGGCTATCGAGAAAATACATTTAAATCATTATTTGAAGCGGTGAATATCGACACTGAGGTTGTGTTGTCAGATATGGACTTGGACGCAAAATTACAGGCTTACAATGCCACTGTCACTTTTTGTTCAGTACGTGAGTTAGGTTTGGATTTTTTACGCTTTCAAAAAGAGTCTGTAGATGAGTTTTCAGGGACTCTATCTAGCAGGCAAGCAAATACAGAATCAAATACTAAAGAGTTGATGCAAAAGAGTAGTTTACTCATGGCAAAACCGCTCCAAAATAAGGTAGATGTTTTACGAAAAGTTACTTTGATTGAAGATATTGCTTTGGTCATGGTTGATTCCATGATGACTCCATTACAGATTGCTGATCAATATACAGAGGATGTGGTTGCTATTTCTAGTTTTAATAAATTATTCAAAGAGTTGCCGAAAATAGGAGGTGCTAGCGCTTTTCTTGATAAGCATACTGAAAAAGATTTCTTACGTTACGATATTGAACAACATTCATTACTACCTTTTCGGCAATTTTGTGAGAATCAGATACAGTTTTATCAAAATGATGAGGCTCGGTTGCAGGGTTTAATTTCGGAGATACAAGATATTGTAAGCTCTACTGAGAGCGAAGATAAAGCGACGGTGTGCGTGATTGACCAGTTATCGAGTGAACAAGCTGAGGAGCTGCAAAAACGTTTTCAAGAACAAGATATTAAAGGAACGTTGAATCATGTTTCGTTGACGCAGATTACACTGGGCGATGTACTGCCTTTTTTTCAAAGTAATGAACGTTTGCCACAACAAGGCACAGTGTGTGTGTACTTAGAAGAAGCGGTTAGCGGTATTGTCGACGTCTCGGAGCAATATCATCGTATTCAAGGCGTTGATATTAAGTTGTTGTCAATGAGTGTTGATCAAAGCTTTCGTGTTGAGCAAAGGCGTTCGGCTTTATTTGCAGGAGTGTTTGATAATACTTACAGTAAAAGTTTTCTGACAATTCAACACTTTGCTATTGATGAGAATAATACAATACCGAAAATACTGAAGTGTTTTCCGCAAAGCCTAAACCAAAAAATGTTGCCTAGTGTATTGCGCTGGCAGCAAAAATATACAGACCGTAAACGTTATTTATCGAATAAAGCCTTACTAATTTATGAGCAAGAAACGGATGATTTACTCGCGTTTTCGGGGTAAACGAGTCATCATGTCTATTAAGAAAATCGCTATGAAAATTATCAAAAAAATGACGAAATTAGTCACTGACATATTTGTTAAAAGAAAGGGATTAGTACAATGAAAATAAAATACGCTTTTCTTGGTATGACTAGTTTAGGCCTGATGCTGTCAGGCTTAACAGGCTATGCCGCTGATAACGAGACAAATAGCTTTCAGTGCTTAATGGCAGCTGAAAAGGTAGTGAGCATTAGTCCTCCAGTCAGTGGAGTGGTTAAACAAGTATATGTAGAACGTGGTGATAAAATTAAGAAGGGCCAAGTCTTAGCAAGGCTCAAGGCAGAAGTTGAGCAAGCTGAAGTGGATTTGGCACGAGCCCAGAAAGCTTTTTCTCAGCGCAAATTACAGCGTAATAAACAATTATTTAAAGATTCGATTGTTTCTGAAGTTGCCGTCGATGAAGCTGAAACCGAGGCCAAACTCATAGAGCTGGAAGTGCGCAAAGCAGAAGTGTTGTTAATTCAAAAAACTATTCGTAGTCCAGTTAGTGGTATAGTCATTTCACGCAGTGTGTCAGATGGACAATTTGTCAGCACAGAAGAAATTGTCAAAATTGCTAAGATAAACCCTTTATTCGTCGAAGTGGTATTGCCAGTTGCTGAATTTGGAAAAGTAACTGTTGGCAGTGAGGCTACAGTATTTCCCGAAGCACCTGTTAATGGTGAGTATCTTGCTAAAGTAGTAGTGGTTGATCCAATCATTGATGCGGGCAGTGGTACTTTTGGTATTCGATTGGAGTTGCCAAACCCAAAGAATATCTTGCCAGCAGGATTGAATTGCATGGTGAAATTTTAAGCATATGTTTTCGACAAAAATCACTCACCTGCGAGCAATTGGCTCTCTATTGAGTCTTGTTTTTGCTTCTGGGTGTGTTTCTTATGGCTTTGTTGAAAATCAATCTATTTCGGAGTTTCAAAGAGGGAATTCGGTGTACTCGGTTGATGCATTCAATCACCGTTTGTCGGGTAAAGACACGGTTATTATTCTCTCTTTTTCGGGTGGTGGTACTCGTGCTGCAGCGCTTTCATATGGTGTTTTGTCTGAGTTACGTAATACGATTGTAGAGCAAGCCGGTAAAAAACATTCTTTGTTAGATGATGTCGGCTTAATCAGTGCTGTATCTGGTGGGAGTTTTACTGCGGCTTATTATGGATTAAATGGTGAGAAAATATTCGATCAGTTTGAAACGCGATTTTTGAAAAAAGATGTCGAAACGCCACTGATAAAAAATATCTTAAACCCGCGCTATTGGTTTAGTCGGAAAAGCCGGACTGAATACGCTATTCAATACTATGATAAAGAAGTCTTCGATGGTGCTACCTACAAAGACATGCTGAATGCAGATAGGCCTATGATATTGATCAATGCGACGGACTTGTCTAAAGGCGTTCGGTTCTCGTTTATGCAGGAATACTTCAATTTGCTATGTTCGGATTTGGCTAGTTTTTCTGTTAGTCGTGCAGTTGCAGCCTCGTCGGCAGTTCCTTTGTTGTTTAATCCTGTGGTTGTGAAAAACTATGATGGTTGTGTTAATGAAGCTCCAGCGTGGTTGCCATCTGCACGCAAAAGAGCGCAAAAAGATCCTGAATTGGCATTATTGGTAAAAGGGATTGAGAGTTTTCTTGATAAGGAAGATCATAAATATGCCCACTTCGTCGATGGAGGTATTACCGATAACCTTGGTTTACGTTCTATTTTTGATATATCCAAATTATTGGGTGGCGCAAAAGCATTGAATAAAGCGTTTAATATCGAAGCTTCATCTAGGCTCATAGTAATTTCGGTAGATGCATCTGCCAGTCCTGACTACGATATAGGGCGTTCAAAACGACCTCCACGAGTGATTGATACTATCAATGCAATGACAGATATTCAGCTTCATCGATATAACACCGCAACACTCAGTGATATGCAAAATGCTACAAAGAAATGGGTAGCTGAACTTTCCGACGAAACAAAAACAGTAGATGCGCATTTTGTACGTGTGAGCTTTGACGATGTGGCTGATGAAGAAGTCAGCAAAGAGTTAAACCGTATCCCAACTACATTTTCTTTGACAAATGAACAAGTCGACTTGTTGGTTGAAACAGGTAAGAAGCTCTTGAGAAACAATCCTGTATTTACGAAAGCCGTCCAAGACATGCAAAATTAACTAAACTACTCTCAGATACGGATGTAGACTAATGCTTAAAATTATCAACTCTTTTTTTAATACGCTGTCTAATCAAGATTTAAATAAGCATCTGATCAAAAATAATTTCTATGTTTTAGAAGGTCATTCTGGACAAAATATTAAGCAACAAGATAATTTGAATCAAATTCTTGTTGATTTTGATGCTCATAATATTGCTGAAATTGGTTTTAATGCAGGACATTCCGCATTGTTATTTCTAAGTGCTAGTAAAAAAAATAAAGTAACAAGTTTTGACCTTGCTGAGCATGCTTATTCAACTGCGGCTAAAGAATTTATAGATAAACATTTTTATAAAAGACATGACTTAATAAAAGGTGACAGTAAAGAAAGCCTCTTAAATTATGCGGCTAAGTTCCCATCAAGAAAGTTTGATTTGCTGTTTATTGACGGTGGACATGACTTTGAAACAGCATTAACTGACTTAATTAATGCAAAAAAATTAATTAAAGAGGGTGGGATAGTTGTATTGGACGATACTATAACAAACCACCCCGAGTGGGTTATGTCACATAATGAGGGCCCTAACCAGGCATGGAAAGAGATGATCATCTCAGAAAATATCGAAGAAATTGATGATTTTGATTATTGTCAAGGTCGAGGAATGAGTGTTGGACAATATATACTTTAAGGGCAAAAGTGTGCGGGTATGAAAAGAAGGTCTATGCTTTCACCATCATAACCGAGGTGCTCAAAGAGATCATATAACGATATGCTCGAATGTGGAACATAATTTTTTTCTTGAATGATGTAAAAAAACGGC
The DNA here is from genome assembly GCA_938002995.1 of uncultured Arenicellaceae bacterium. Classification (GTDB taxonomy): domain Bacteria; phylum Pseudomonadota; class Gammaproteobacteria; order Arenicellales; family Arenicellaceae; genus CALKZN01. Next base: position 17,244 of record CALKZN010000078.1, read on the forward strand.
CATATACTTTGCGCTAGCATTGCATATTCTTGGGCGCTAAAGCCTGCTTCTTGAATAAGTTTTGGTGAAAAAGAGGTGCATACAATGGGGCCATGCCTTAATAGACTTTGAGCTTGAGAAAATACAGATAGTTCTCTGCCGAAAATATCAATGAATATTAAGCCGATTTTATCGACACTCTTATTGCATTGAGAAAGAAGAGATTCCAATGTCATTTGTTTGACGCTTTCCATTGGCCAAGATTGAATGGCCATTACATCAGAGAAGGGCAGCATAATCCTGTTATCAGTAGCTTCCTTTATATTTTTATATAAAGTAGTGTACCCATCATAGGTGCCTACAGTGCTTTGTATACACTTAATAGTTTTTGTTAGCCCGTTTTGTTGAATATTTTCTTGTACATATTTGAATAATGTAGGGTCGGGTTCAATTGCAATATATTCATCAAATAAATGTTGTTGATTCATTGCTATGCTTGTTTCTCCTATTCCTGAACCAATATCAAGCATCGTAGTTTTTGAATAAATGAGATGTGGTGCAAATGACTTGATCCATGTTGCAACAAAAACCGTTTTTGCTGTATGAAGTTCACGCTCGCAATAAATAGTTTTGAATTTTTGACTACTTTGTTTTGTAGGTAAAATAAGCTTAATATTGTCAATAAAAACTATTACTTCTTCATAGTATGTTGATTTAAAAAACCATATTAATGGCTGTAATTTTAAAGAGATTTGCTTAATCATGTTGTTTCATTAATGAGGCAGGGTATTTTTTGAAAAACAATAAAATAAAGATGTTTCTAAGCGACCAATTTATGGCGGCTATGACTATGATGGGAAGTGTCTAAATAAAATGACTACTAAAGATATTAAACCCCAGCTAATGCCGTTGTGTCCATTGGAGCCAATAAATTGGGCATTCAATTTTAAAAACGTACTAAAGAAAAAAGAAGCATATAGAAACTTACAGTTTTTTTTTCATGGATGCCAACCAAAGGATTCAATTTTACATTTAAAAAAAAATTCTCTTGAAACGGGTCCTCATGATGTGCACATTGAATTTGAAGGACGTAATATTATTTACCATGTTCACAAAAATCATCCTTTTGGTCTTTTCGATATGATGATGACATATTTACCGGCGTATACCTATTGGTTTAGTCAAGCGGGCCTAAAAAATACGGTTGTCAGTGTTTGTGCTGGCGAGGGTTCTGAATTTTCATTAGCACAGTTCTCAGGAAGCTCAAATAATCCAGATCAAACACTATTGCCTGATGCTCATTTTTTTCAAACAAAGGGTATGGAATATGAACGTGAGCTTGTTCAACGCTGCCCGGTTTCATGGGAGAAAAGGTCTTCATTAATTCTTTGGAGGGGGAGTCCAACAGGACACGGGGCACTTGATTTAGCTGCAAGGTCTTATATTAATCAGCGTCTGAGGATGGTTGAGAAATGCTTTAATATTAATGATGTAGATGCTAAATTTTCGATTAATCCCCCAACTTCGCACTACCAAGATTTTTTTTATAATCGAGCTAATCAACATCTAATTGGTCAGTTTATAGCACCTCAGGCGTGGCAAGCTGCTAAATATGCTATTGATATTGATGGAAATAGTAATACTTGGACGAATTTCTTGAGGTTGTTAATGTTTGGTTGTTGCGTTTTAAAAGTGGACTCTTCATTTGGATATAAGCAATGGTATTATCATAAATTAAATGCTTATGAGCATTATGTTCCCGTCAAAGCAGATCTAAGTGATTTGGAAGATAAAATTGATTGGGTTAGGAGTCATGATCGTAAAGCAAAGGTTATCGGGCAAAATGCGCAAAATTTTGCAAAACAACTTACCTTTGATAGTGAAAAAAAATATTCGATAGGCAGTATTCAACGGCACATAAAGAATGCTGCTGATTGGGTCAATTAAGGAAAACATATCATGGTAAAAAAATTAAATTTAGGCTGCGGAATTAATAAAATTGATGGCTATATAAATGTAGATAAATTCGGAGACCCTGATGTGCAGTTTGATTTAGAAACATTTCCTTGGCCATGGGGCGATAGCCAAATTTCTGAAATTTATTTGAACCATGTATTAGAACACTTAGGTCATCAGTCCGAAATATTTTTATCTATTGTGCAGGAGATGTATCGTATCTGTAAGCCAGACGCGTTAATTGTCATTAACGTCCCGCATCCACGCCATGATCACTTTATAATTGATCCGACACATTGCCGTGTGATTACTCCTGAAACTCTCATTATGTTTTCCAAGAAAATGAACCGCCATTGGCAAAAAATAGGCGCTGCTAATTCGCAACTAGCATTGTTTTTAGATGTTGATTTTGAATTGAGAAAACAAGAGTTAACGTTTGACCCTGTATGGCAAGAAAAACTAGAAAAAGGCCAAATTACAGAAGATGCATTGATGGAAATCAGTCGTCTTTATAATAATGTAATTATGGAATATCGGATGCAATGGCAGGTAATCAAGACTCCACAACATTTAGAATAATTATAGGTTAGCTCACATGAGAATACTTTGGCACTCTGTTGCTCCATGGATTAAAACCGGCTATGGCTCACAAACTGAAATTTTCACAAAACGAATTCAAGAAAGACTGGGACATGAGGTTGCTATTTCAAGTTGGTGTTCAAATGGAGGCTTACGTGAATATAACGGTATGCCAATTTACCCAGTAAAATCAGATCATTTTGGTAATGATGTTTTAGAGCAGCATGCGAAGCATTGGAATGCTGATTTGGTGATCACTTTAGCAGACCAATGGGTTTTTGATGCAAATGTAATGAAGAGGTTGCCTTGGGTCGCTTGGAGCCCAATTGATCATGATCCTATTCCCCCTAAAGTGAAAGAAGTGCTACAAAAAGGTCAAGCTGTGCCAATTGCCTATAGTCAATTTGGTGTAGAAAAAATGCATGAAGTAGGGCTTTCAGCACAATATATACCTCATGCTGTTCATGAAAGTTACTTACTGGAAACAACAAAAAAATCTGCCCGAAGTCGTCGTAAATTCAATCAAGATGCCTTTATTGTTGGTATGGTTGGCGTGAATCAATGTGTACCCAATAGGAAGTCATATCCATTAGCATTGCAGGCTTTTGCTCAGTTTAGGCAGCAACACAAAAATGCTTACCTCTACATGCATACAACTGCTTCAAGCTCGGCAGGGGTTGACCTTGTGCCTTTAATAGAGCATTTAAAAATACCTGAAGACAGTTATAGTTTTGCTGATGAGTATCAAAGTCTATTGGGGTTTAGCGAATTAGAGATGCGAGATTTATATACATCATTTGACGTTTTTTTGACTCCTAATATTGGCGAGGGTTTTGGTATACCGATTATTGAAGCTCAAGCAGTTGGCTGTCCTATTATTGCTACTGATTGGACTACAATGAATGAATTATGCTTTTTTGGTGAGTTAGTGGATGGTCAAATAGTTTATACAAATCAGTCTTCTTTTCAAAAAATTCCGGATCTAAGTCAGATAGTTAACGCTTTAGAAAAAGTTTTT
>CALKZN010000079.1 GCA_938002995.1 uncultured Arenicellaceae bacterium
TAGCTATTGTGCATGCCGAACCATAAGTCGCACCAGACCCCGGTGGATTAGGGTCACATACCAGCGTTTTTAAGCCTTCTTTTTGAGCCCATAGAGCCGTTGACATGCCAACTATACCTGCGCCAACAACAATAAGATCGAAGTCATTATTTGATGTTTTGATCATGATATTCACCTTTAATAATCAGTGGTGCACCCTTCTCTTTTCTCCAATCATCATATGTACTAGATTGATATTAGTTGGACACTTTAATTTAAGAGTTATGTACTCGTTTGGAGTTTGATAGTCTAGTATTGCATGGAGTCTCGTCCCATTATAGTAACGTCATTGATAATTCCATCACGGATTAGATGGACAACATTGTCTAACCATTCGTACTTCACACTGCCAAAAAATCGTTCTACAACCACATTGTCATGACAATTACTTCTGGTGTTCATAGAACTTTGCATGCCGTCGCCATGTCGCAAATACACATCACAATGTCGCAAATACGCATGTAAAAGACGGGCATGTGCATATTGGCAATTAGTGAAGCTGTTAGCATAAGCCTAATCAAATATTAAGACACCTTAACTCTATATGCCCGAAAGTAATAGCGAAGCACTAGTTCGATTCGAGAATGTTCAAAAAAGTTATGACGGAGAAGTACTTGTCGTTAAAGATTTGAATCTTAATATTGCTAAGGGTGAGTTTCTCACCATGTTAGGCCCTTCAGGATCTGGTAAAACAACATGCTTAATGATGTTAGCAGGCTTTGAACCAGCAACACATGGTGAAATATACCTAGACAACGTTCCTATAAACCGAGTACCTCCCCACAAGCGTGGTATTGGTATGGTTTTCCAAAGTTATGCATTATTTCCACACATGACTATTGGAGAAAACTTAGCCTTTCCGTTAGAAGTTCGAAAAATGTCTAAATCAGACCGTGATGCCAAAGTTAAAAAAGCATTAGATATGGTTCAATTAGGCGCATTCGCTGACCGTAGACCTGCACAATTATCTGGCGGTCAACAACAACGTGTCGCAGTTGCAAGGTCTTTAGTTTTTGATCCTGATGTTGTTTTAATGGATGAGCCTTTAGGTGCATTGGATAAAAACCTTCGCGAGCAAATGCAATATGAAATTAAGCATATTCATGATCGCCTTGGTGTCACTGTTTTATACGTAACCCACGATCAAAGTGAAGCATTAACAATGTCTAATCGTGTAGCTGTATTTGATGATGGTGTTATCCAACAACTTGCGCCGCCTGATGTCTTATATGAACAACCTGAAAATGCATTTGTTGCTGACTTCATTGGCGATAACAATTGCTTAGGTGGTGTTGTTACAGAAGAATCAGAAAACAGCTGCGCTGTCCAGACAGCTGATGGCTCTAATATTCGTGCCAATAAAATTAATATTGCAGGTAAAGGGCAAAAAAGTACTTTATCCATCAGACCTGAGCGAGTAATCGTTAACCCGGAAGATGGGAAAGTTCCTAACGTTTTTCAGGCCAAAGCTTTAGAACTTATCTATTTAGGCGACCATATCAGAACACGTATGGAAGTTTGTGGTAATGACCAGTTTTACGTAAAAATCCCTAACTCTTCACATCATGCAGATTTAAACAAAGGTGATGTGGTTAACATAGGTTGGAATGAGTACGATTGCCGTGCACTTGACGCTCAATGATCAACCGATTAAAAAAAACCTCAAAAATAAATTGTACATATGCCATAAAATTACTGTCTAAATTATTGAAATTACACAAATCTATTAGGCAACATTCACATACCTAATCTTTTATAAGATAGCGGGTATTCTCACTCATCTACCAAGGTAGTTTGATTGTTTACATAAATGAGTATTTAACTATCAGAGTAGAAAAATATTTAAAATTAAGAAATAAGAAATTCACTTAGGAGAAAAAATGAACACATTGATTAAAACTACACTCGCATCAGCAATTTTAGCTGCAAGCGTAACATCAGCTCAAGCTGAGACCGAAATGGTTGTCGTTTCTTGGGGCGGCGCATACACTAAAAGCCAAACTGAGGCTTACCACAAGCCTTACATGAAAAATAACCCAGGAATAAAAATCGTCAATGACGATTCTTCATCTGAAGCTACTGCAAAATTACGTGCACAAGCTGAAGCAGGAAAAGTTACATGGGATGTTGTTGACGTTGTTCCTGATGCTGCTATCGCACTTTGTGACGAAGGCCTGGCAATGGAAATTGATCACGACAAAATGCTTGCTGCTGCACCTGATGGAACTCTACCTTCAGTAGACTTTGGTGATGCAATTATTTCACCTTGTTTCGTACCACAGATTATATATTCAACAACAATCGGTTTCCGTACTGACAAAGTTGGCGCTGTTGCACCATCAACTATCTCTGATGTTTTTGATACTAAAAAATACCCAGGTAAACGTGCTCTACAGAAGAATCCTGCAGGAAATATGGAATGGGCTCTAATAGCTGACGGCGTACCATCTGCTGACGTTTACAAGATGCTTGCAACTGAAGAAGGCGTTGCTCGTGCATTTAAAAAGTTAGACACCATTAAGAAAGATGTTGTTTGGTGGACTAAAGGCGCACAACCTGGTCAATTACTAGCTGATGGCGAAGTAGTCATGGCTTCTGCATACAACGGCCGTTTATTCGCCGCTATCGAAGAGAATAAGCAACCTGTTGGAATGATGTGGGATGCTCAAGTATTTGAACTAGACGGATGGATTATTCCTACTGATGCTCCTAACAAAGAAGAAGCACTTAAATATCTTAAGTTCGCTACAGATACTCAACGTCTTGCTGATCAATCTAAGTACATTTCTTACGGACCAGCACGTAAATCATCTGCTGCATTAGTGGGTAAACATGCGACTTTAGGTATCGATATGGCTCCTCACATGCCAACGGCTCCTGCAAACGCTAAGAACGTATTGTTCAAAGATGTTAATTTCTGGGCTGACAATCAAGATGAACTTGCAGAGAAATTTGAAGCTTGGCTTGCTAAAGGCTAATCAAACTGAAATATTAGTTTGTTGTAGAAGTAAGCTAGATCGGAGATTCATTTTCCGATCTAGTCTTTAAAAGGTACAAAGAAAATCTACCTAAGTTCTCACTATAGAGCTAAACCATTATTTAAAAGCTAGGAAGTAACATGGCGAGCCATACGGAAGCATTAAAAACAGCTGATGGAATTTCATTAAAGCTGAGCTTACAGCGATCTTTAAGACGAAAGAAACGCAATGCACTTCTGCTTGTGGCTCCCCTATTTTTATTTATATTGGTAACATTTTTATTCCCAATATTCGATATGTTACTAAGGGGTGTTGAAAATTCAATTACTGAAGAAATTCTTCCGACAACTGTAGTTGTTCTTGCTGATTGGGACCCCGCTTTAGGAAAGCTTCCTGAGGAGGAGGTCTTCAAAGCATTCACTGTTGACGGCCAAATAGCTGCCAAAGCAAAAATTATTTCACGTTTAGGTAAACGCCTAAATTATGAAAAATCAGGTTTTTCTAGTTTATTTAGAAAAACAGGACGTAAACTTCGAAAATTTGACCCAGAAAAATTAACCTCAACTTATAAAGAAAACCTCATTAAAATAGATAAAAAATGGGGCCAAGTAGAAACGTGGGCATTACTCCACCGTGAGAGTGGAAGCTATACAAAATCTTACTATCTTGCTGCATTAGATTTAACACAAAATGCTGAAGGCAACATAGAATGGAAAGAGGCTGACAGCCGCATTTATATCGATCTATTTATAAGAACTCTTTGGTTAAGTTGTCTAATCACATTTTTAACGATATTACTTGGCTATCCAATTGCATATCTGCTTGCCACACTAAAATCAAAAACCAGTAATTTACTAATGATTTTAGTGTTATTACCTTTTTGGACTTCACTATTAGTTCGTACCAGCGCATGGATAGCCCTACTCCAAAAAGAAGGTGTAATTAATGACACTTTAGTTGCTATCGGAATAATTAGTGACGATAGTAGGCTCTCGATGATCCACAATTCAACTGGCACATTAATAGCCATGACGCATATTCTATTACCTTTTATGATCTTGCCGCTATTTAGCGTTATGAAAACTATAGACCCAAGTTATGTAAGAGCCGCTAGATCAATGGGCGCCACTGGCTTTACTGCCTTCAGGCGTGTTTATTTCCCCAATACGATTGCAGGTATCGGCGCTGGCGGCATTTTAGTGTTCATACTTTCAATAGGCTTTTACATTACTCCAGCCCTAGTAGGTGGCGTTGATGGAACAATGATTAGTAACTTTATTGCTTATCATATTTCAACATCCTTGAATTGGGGTTTAGCTGCCGCCCTTGGAGCAATATTGCTGGCATTAGTTCTTGCGCTTTATATCCTATACGACAAGCTCGTAGGTGTTGATAATATGAAGCTCGGATAAATTTTTAGTATTTATATAAGCAATATAAAAAGATCATAGAGGATATATAGAAAATGGCACTTCCATTACATGCAACCACTGGCGAACGAGTTTGGCATTACGCTTTTCTAACTATTTGTGTTTTGATTTTTTGCTTTTTAATCATTCCAATACTTGTCATTCTGCCTTTATCATTTAATGCTCAGCCTTACTTTTCTTTTACACCCGAAATGCTTTCACTTGATCCAGCTGGATATTCCACCCGATGGTATGAAGTATTTTTCAATGATTCTAATTGGCAAAAAGCCGTCAAAAACTCGTTGGTTATCGCGTTTTTCTCAACTATTATCTCTGTCTCTTTAGGCACTTTAGCTGCACTAGGCCTAAGCCAAAAGGAGTTTCCATTTAAAACAACGATAATGGGAATATTAATATCACCTATGGTTGTACCTCTAATCATTTCTGCTGCGGGAATGTTCTTTTTCTATGCGCGAGTAAATTTATTGGGCACTCACATAGGAGTAATTTTAGCTCATGCGGCTTTAGCAACGCCTTTTGTGGTTATCGTTGTAACCGCTACATTAACAGGTTTTGACCACAGTTTAACTCGTGCTGCGGCCAATCTCGGTTCATCACCAAGTAACACTTTTTTCCGAATTACCGTACCGTTGATTACACCAGGTGTTATCTCGGGTGCTTTATTTGCTTTTATTACATCATTTGATGAAGTGGTTGTTGTCTTATTCTTAGGAAGCGTTCATCAACGCACTATTCCTTGGGCCATGTTTTCTGGTATTCGTGAAGAAATCAGCCCTACAATTCTTGCTGTAGCCACCCTATTGATTACTTTTTCTATTATTTTATTATTTGCCGTAGAACTACTTCGGAGACGTGGTGAAAGACTTCGTGGGATAACTCCACACTAAAATATTAGGTGATGTTTTAAAATACTTGAATGGATTATCTTGATTCATTACAAAATCCTATCACTATCATTCCAATTTACGAAGTTAAGCTGACAATGGGTAAAAAGTGCACTATATCAATAGCAACACACCTTGTGCGCAGCTCAAAGGTTTTGATAAACCTCGTAAGCTATTAAGATTTAGGTTTTTCATTTTTTGAATCATAAAGCGGTTTAGAGCCAACAGATTCAACCTTAATTGGATAACGCTCATTAAAATATTCCATTGCTAAAACACGGCCTTCTTAAGCAATACTTCTACCGCTGAACTAAAAGCAATCATAGAATAGTTTGGAGGCAACAAAAAACCATAACGGATGGGCAATTTTTTTGCATTCATATTTTTACTATAGCCTATTCGAATAATATAAATAAAATTATTTTTTTATCCTTATCTTACTCAAAAATACCTCAAAAGCCCTATTTCATGGTATTTTGTATCCAGTTTGCCAGACAGCTAGTATGTATTGAATTTGATAGATCAAATATCAAAAGAAAAATAAAAATTACTACTCAAAGTCAAACATGACTAACAAACAATAAAATTTGACCATAACCGATCTTAACTTTAGGAGAAATCGATGAATTTGTTAAAGAAAATCTTTGTAAGCGCAGGTATCTCTGCAATGCTTGCATCGCCATTAATGGCACAAGAAATTAAGTTTTTCACCATTGGTACTGGCGGTACTGCTTATACCTATTATCCTGTTGGCGGCATGATTGCTAATGCAATTTCCAAACCTCCAGGTTCTCGTGAGTGTGGCAAAGGTGGTAGCTGCGGCGTTGACAACTTAATTGCTTCAGCGGTTTCTTCACGTGGTTCAGTTGATAACGTTAATGCTATTAGCTCAGGTTTGCGAAACTCAGGTTTTGCTCAGTCTGATGTTGCTTATTGGGCATACACTGGCACGGGCACTATGGAAGGCCAAAAACCAGCGAAAAATCTTAGAACAATCGCTGCTTTATTCCAAGAGCACATTCATCTTGTGACACTTGCTGATAGCAACATCAATTCTGTCGCTGATTTGAAAGGCAAAACAGTTTCTCTTGATGAGCCGGGTTCAGGCACCTATGTAGACGCGAAGTTAATCATGGAAGCGAATGGTCTTGCTTTAAGTGATGTGAAAGCAGAAGCCTTAAAAGGCGCTGCCAACTCAGATGCATTACGTAATGGCAAAATTGATGCCTTCTTTGTAGTCGCAGGTTACCCAACTGGCTCTATCGTAGAATTAGCATCAGCAGTGAAAATCAAGCTTGTATCAATTGATGGAGCGGGCGCTAAGGCACTCACTGAAAAATATGGTTTCTTTGCCCAAAGCGAAATTCCTGCAGATGCCTATGAAGGTGTTGCTACTACTCCCACGGTTGCTGTTGGCGCACATTGGCTGACCTCATCAAACGAAAGCGAAGAATTGGTTTATGCCATCACTAAAGCGCTATGGAATGATGAAAGTCGCAAGCTATTAGATACTGGACACTCTAAAGGTAAAACGATTACACCTGATACTGCTTTGGCAGGTGTCGGCGTTCCTTTGCACAAAGGCGCTGAACGTTTTTATAAAGAAGTTGGATTAATTAAATAAAATCCTCCTTTAGCTAGTAAATAGCCTGGACTAGAAATAGTCCGGGCATTTTTTTAGGTTTTACAGTGTCTTTATATTTTACAGAGACGCTCACACACTATTCTTATCTACCATAACCTGACCATGGCAAACGAAGAACTAAACGCGCAAGAACTGGCAGAAATTGAACGCAAATTTGATCCAGAGACGGCTTTCCGCCCTACTGGAAAAAACATCGCTATTGTCATTTCAACTATCCTAGTTGCAATGTCGATTTATCATTTTTATGCCTCAGGCTTTGGAACGATCCGCGAATTGCTGCACCGTGGCATCCATTTATCGTTCGTGTTGGGCCTTACCTTTTTACTGTTTAGTTTCAAAAGAGCCAAGACTACTGATCTCCCACCAAACAGTTGGTATCGCATTAGTGGGATACCTTTACACGATATAGGCTTGGCCATACTGGCCGTTATTGTCTCTTTATACCTGCCGTTATTACCTGCTGAAATAGTGGCACAAAGAGTTGGCAACCCAGCAGAAATAGACATCTTTATGGGCACTGGTTTATTGCTTTTGACCCTAGAAGCCTCACGTCGCGCAGTCGGCCCAACACTAACCATCATCGGCATTATCTTCATCTTGTTTGCATTGTTTGGTCCTTATGCTCCTGGTGCTTTGAAGCATGGTGGTAGTAGCTGGTTGGGTTTGATAAACCATCTTTACATGACCAATCAGGGCATTTATGGAATCGCTATTGGCGTCATGGCCCAATATGTATTTCTGTTTATATTATTTGGTGTTTTAGCTACCCGTATCGGCCTGGGTCAGTTATTTATCGATATGGCCATGGTCATTGCCGGTCGTCATGCAGGCGGCCCAGCAAAAGTCGCTATATTCTCTTCTGCATTTATGGGAACTATTTCAGGATCTTCGATTGCCAACACCGTAACCACGGGGGCTTTGACTATTCCAGCGATGAAACGTGTTGGCTATCCTAGCCACTTCGCAGGAGCGGTTGAAGCAACCTCCTCCACTGGCGGACAAATCACTCCTCCTATCTTGGGAGCTGCAGCTTTCATCATGGTTGAATATCTGGAAATCCCCCTGCGCGACATACTCGCTGCCGCATTATTTCCAGCACTGCTGCACTATTTCGGCATCTTCATCATGGTGCATCTTGAAGCTAAAAAACTCGGTCTTCGCGGTCTGAGCGCTGATGAACTCCCCAAAGCTGCGGTTGTTTTAAAACAGCATTGGCTTTCTATCATTCCCTTAATCATCTTGGTGTATTTCATTCTGTCCGGAAGAACGCCCGACTTTGCCGCCGTTTACGGAATAATTGCCTGTGTGGTGGTTGGCTTCTTGAATCCGGTTAATCGCTTAACTTTCCGCGACCTTTGGTTGGGATTATCCATTGGCGCAAAGAGCACCGTTGCGGTTGGCGCAGCGGCGGCGATGGTAGGCATCGTTGTTGGCGTGGTGACCTTAACAGGCGTTGGCTTCCGATTAGGCTATGTTGTGGTCTCAACCGCAAATGATATCGGTGTAGTACTGAGTGACATATGGCCTTTGTCGTATTTTACTTTAACGCAATGGGCACTATTTTGTTCACTAGTGCTTATCGCCATCGCTTGTATCATTATGGGCGCAGGCATTCCAACCACAGCGACTTACATCATCCTTGTTGCAGTCGCGGCTCCCGCATTAGCGCAACTACAAGTTGAGCCATTAGTTGCTCATTTTTTCGTCTTTTATTACGGCGTATTAGCCGATATTACCCCGCCTGTGGCACTGGCCGCCTATGCGGCGGCAGGCATTGCAGGGGCCAATCCATTTAAAACAGGTAATACTGCTTTCCGGCTAGGTATTGCTAAAGCCCTTGTCCCCTTTGTTTTTGTTTACTCTCCTGCATTATTACTGGTCACAGATGGCTTCACTTGGGCTGCATTTTCAATAACACTGGCAGGCGCAATGATGGGAATAGCAGGTTTGGGCATCGCTTTTTCTGGCTACTTCCTGACCCATTTGCGCACCTGGGAGCGCTGGTGGATTGGCATAGTCTCTTTTCTTTTTATCGCGCCAGGCCTAACTACAATGTTTATCGCCTTAGCCCTTATGCTGCCAATATTTATTCTACAGTTCAAGAACAGACCAAGAGTCCCAGACGCATAAATTTCGGCTGTTTTAATGACGCTGTTCGTACATAGCTACTAATACTCAAAAGAATAGCTATAAATTGTATCAATTAACTATCAAATAATCGGTTTACTGTATTATAAGATGTTGATTTTGTCGTTGAAACAGAAAGCTTACTTCACTGTAACTTCCACTTTTATTAATATAATGCTAGTCCTTAAAATAAAAAAAGTTCGTTAAAAAGAGATTTTAAGATATGCGGTCCTTTGCTAAAACACTTGGGTTAATTACTTTTTCTATATCAATGACTTTCTCGGTCATTGTAGATGCAAGCTCAATAAAATTAAGATTTTCCCATAACCTTTCTGAAGATACGCCAAAAGGACAAATGGCAACTCATTTTCAAGCTCTGATTAAACAACGTCTTGGCGATGACAAGGTGCTTGTTGAAGTCTATCCAAACTCATCTCTTTATGATGACTTTCAAATAGTCGATAAAATTTTAGATAACAGTGTTGAGATTGCTGCACCATCGATATCAAAATTAATGGAAATAGCACCTAGGCTAAAACTATTCGATCTGCCATTTTTGTTTGTATCACCCGAAGCTGCTGACAATTTTTTGAAAGGTGAATATGGCGAACGATTGCTGCGATTAGTTCAACGCAATGGACTTTTAGGTCTCGGCTTTTTGAACAATGGCTTGAAACAACTATCAACTAATTTTCCCGCAAAGCTTCCGCAAGACCTAAGAAGTTTGACGTTTCGAATTAAAGATTCTGATGTTTTACAAACACAGTTTGAACAACTCAATGCCTACGTAATACGCAAACCGATAGCTGATATTTCTAAGCTATTGGACAGTGGTGAAATCGACGGCCAAGAAAATACCTGGTCAAATTTTTATGCAAAAAAATTCTATAAATATCAAAAAAATATCATTGAATCAAACCACGGATACCTCGGTTATATGTTGATTACCAATCCGTCTTTTTGGAATGAATTACCAAGTGACATTCGTACTGTTTTAGAACAATCTTTGAGCGATGCAATTGAATATGGCAATTTAATCGCCGCAAAAAGGGATATAAGCGATAAGAAGAAAGTTATTAATGGGGGTTTCACTCTTGTGCAAACCTTAAGCAATGAAGAGCGCAAATTGTGGGTTGATACCCTGCGACCAGTATGGAAAAAATATGAAGACCTAATTGGTTCAGATTTAATCAACGCAGCAGCATCGTCTCGATAAAGTCCTCAACGTTAATACAATCAATATTATAAAGTTATATATTGTAGAGCTTTGGTTTAAAGCTTATTGCGATAATTGTCCAGTTAGGATTACAGCTAGGATCACTTATTTGCATTATAAAAATATATATCTTATGGTTTGATGAAGAGGCACTATAGAAGGCTTCAATTCAGGTCAAATAAAAATAATATCTAGGGGATAAAAATGAAAAAAATAATTCTAGGAGTTGCTGTACTTTGTTCTACAGTATTAACACCAAATTTAGCAGTAGCAGAAACTGAAATTCAGTTTTGGCATGCATTTACAGGCCGGCTCGGTGAGTTAGTCGCTGAACAAGTTGAGACCTTCAATACTGGCCAAGACAAATATAAAGTTGTCGCGTCACATAAAGGTAACTATTCAGAAACACTCAATGCTGGCATTGCAGCTTTTCGTGCTAAAGAACAACCTAACATCTTGATGGTTTTCGAAGTGGGCACTGCCACAATGATGGGTGCTAAAGGCGCTGTCAAACCTATACATGAGGTGATGAGCGAAGCTGGCGCAACATTTGACCAAGATGCTTTCATTAGTTCGGTCAAAGGCTATTACACTTCAACTGATGGCCAAATGCTATCGCTGCCATTTAACTCATCAACACCGGTTCTTTGGGTAAATGAAAATGCGCTCACAGCAGCAGGTATTGACCCTAAAACCGATCTATCAACATGGAATAAAGTTGGAGCCGTTCTGGATAAATTAAAAGCTTCTGGCAACACTTGTCCTATGACAACCGCATGGCAAAGTTGGATTCACCTAGAGAATTTCTCTGCTTACCATAATGTCCCATTTGCGAGCAAAGACAATGGTTTTGCTGGACTTGACACAGAACTTTCTCTGAATGGCCCACTACAAGTAAAACACATCCAAGCAATGGGTGATTGGGCAAAAGATGGGAAGTTCATTTATGCGGGTCGTCGCAATGAAGGCGGAGCAAATTTCAGAGCTGGCGAGTGTGCTCTATTCACTGAAAGCTCTGCTGGTTATGCCGGAATTAAGAAAGAAGCCAAATTCAATTTTTCTGTTCGCCCTCTTCCATACTGGGAAGGTGCAGAAGGCGCACCACAAAACACAATCATTGGCGGAGCTTCTCTTTGGGTGATGTCAGGTCATGAAGCAGAGGAATATAAAGCTACTGCTGCATTCCTGAACTTCTTATCCTCAACAGATATTCAGGCAAAGTGGCACCAAAATACGGGCTATCTTCCGATCACATCAGCAGCAGGCGATAAAACTAGAATAGATGGCTTTTATGATGCAAATCCGGGCACAGATATTGCCGTGGTTCAGATGACTGCAAAAGAGCCAACAGCAAATTCAAAAGGTTTACGTCTTGGTTCATTTGACCAAATCCGCGGCATTATTGACGAAGAACTTGAAGCTGTTTGGTCTGGAGATAAAACTGCTCAACAGGCGCTTGATAGTGCTGTTGCGCGTGGCAATCCATTGCTACGTAGATTTGAGCAAGCGAATCGTTAGGCTTCAATAATCTGATATGACCAGAGAGGAATTCATCCTCTCTGGTTCATTGCAAAAGATTAGAATCAAACAATGGAAAAACGGGTTCGCTTTAACGGCTGGCTACTGCCTCTTTGTCTTGTCCTTCCGCAGATTTTAATATCTGGGGTCTTCTTTTTTTATCCAGCTGCACAAGCAATCTGGCAGTCACTTTTTATCCCAGATCCTTTCGGGCTTTCGTCTCGATTTGTTGGGCTAGGTAACTTTGAATTTTTATTTTCAGATAAATACTACCTTACCTCTTTCCTAACAACAGCGCTGTTTTCTACACTAGTCACCATAGTCTCTATGGTGCCTGCTCTGTTTCTAGCAGTTTTGGCCGATCGATTGATAAAAGGCGCTGGGACTTATCGAACATTATTGATTTGGCCATATGCAGTAGCGCCAGCAATTGCCGGTGTCTTGTGGCTGTTTATGTTCAATACCCGTGTTGGCATTGTGTCTTGGTATCTAGGCCAGCTAGGCTATGACTGGAACCATGTTCTCAATGGTGAGGAAGCCATGGGGTTAGTCGTTGTTGCGTCTGCCTGGGGACGGATCAGCTATAATTTCCTATTCTTTTACGCGGCGCTGCAAGCAGTACCACGTTCCGTTATAGAAGCTGCCGCCATTGATGGCGCGCGTTTTTGGCGGAGGTTCTACACAATTGTTCTACCATTATTATCTCCAACAACGTTTTTCTTGTTAGTTGTAAATATCGTTTATGCATTTTTTGAAACCTTTGGTGTTATCCATACGATCACCGGCGGGGGACCACAACAATCAACCACCATTTTGGTTTACAAAGTTTTCTCCGATGGATTCGTCGGGCAGGATTTAGGTTCGTCCGCAGCACAATCTGTTGTGCTTTTAGTCGTGGTTGGGGCACTTACCATACTCCAGTTTAAGTTTGTCGAGAAGAAGGTGCATTACTGATGGCCAAGCATCATCAAGAGCCTGCGCCCGGCATGGTAGAAAAAAAAGGCAGCTCGCTATGGCTGACCCATGTACTGATGGTCTTAGGTATATTGGTGATTTTCTTTCCAATATGGCTAGCCTTTGTTGCATCAACAGTAACTCAGCCCCAAATTGTCAGTCCGCCAATGCCATTATTGCCGGGTGATCATTTTATTGAAAATTACACGCGCGCACTTTTTTCAGGAGTAAATGTTCCCGTAGCAACTATGTTGCTCAATTCGCTGATAATGGCACTTGGCATCGCTGTGGGGAAAATTGTGATCTCCCTGCTTTCAGCATTTGCGGTTGTTTATTTCAATTTTCCTGGTCGCAAGATGTTTTTCTGGATGATCTTTATCACACTCATGCTGCCTGTCGAAGTACGTATCGTTCCAACTTATGAAGTCGTGGCAGGCTTTGGCATGTTGAACAGTTATTCTGGTTTGATCTTCCCTTTAATTGCTTCGGCAACCGCAACTTTTTTGTTTCGCCAATTCTTCATGACCATCCCTGACGAATTAGCTGAAGCTGCCCGTGTGGACGGTGCCGGACCTATGCGATTTTTCGTTGATATCATTTTGCCAATGAGTCGGACAAACATTGCCGCTCTGTTTGTTATTTTGTTTATATATGGATGGAATCAATACCTTTGGCCTCTATTGATAACCACCGAACCTGACATGAACACAATCGTAATGGGTATTAAACAAATGTTTCCCTCAGGTGATGATACGGCAGATTGGCCAGTGATTATGGCAACTTCAATCTTGGCAATGATCCCGCCAGTGATTGTGGTTGTTTCCATGCAAAAATTATTCATCCGTGGACTAGTAGATAGCGAGAAATAAATGGCAACTGTAAGTCTTAAAAATATCGAAAAACGCTATGGCAAAGTTGAAGTCATTCATGGTGTGAGCGTCGACATTGAAGATGGCGAGTTCATCGTCATTGTCGGACCGTCTGGTTGTGGCAAGTCGACATTATTGCGAATGGTCGCAGGATTAGAAACGGTAAGTGCCGGCGAAATCCAGATCAACGGAACACGCGTCAACGAAACGGAACCTATGGATCGAGATATCGCCATGGTTTTTCAAAACTATGCTCTTTATCCTCATATGTCTGTACGTCAAAACATGGCATATAGCCTTAAAATTGCTAAGGTTTCAAGTCCAGAAATTGAACGCAAGGTCGCAGAAGCAGCTAAACTATTACAATTAGAACCTTATCTTGATCGCAAACCAAAAGAACTGTCTGGCGGCCAACGACAACGCGTTGCTATGGGCCGTGCGATTGTTCGACAACCTTCTATATTTTTGTTTGATGAACCACTCTCAAACCTTGATGCAAAATTGCGCGTGCAAATGAGGCTTGAGATCAAACAGCTGCAATCAAACCTTGGAATAACATCACTCTATGTCACACATGATCAGGTCGAAGCCATGACTATGGCCGATCGAATGATTGTTATGAACGATGGTATTGCCGAACAAATAGGCACTCCCTTGGATGTGTATGAGAAGCCTCAAACACTCTTTACAGCGCAGTTCATTGGTAGTCCTGCTATGAATATTTTATCTGCAGAAGTGAAATCTGGCGCTATCTATATTGGGGGTGTAAATCTAGGGGCTGTTAACGCGCCAGAAGGACCTATCTCTTTAGGTATACGCCCTGAACATGTCATCGTAGGTGGATCTGAAAACTTGCCGATGACTGTGCTTCAATCCGAACCTTTGGGTGCGAACACTCTCCTGCATGGGAAAATCAATGACCAGGTATTTACTGCGAGCGTTGCTGGTGTCCACAAAATTTCTGGTTCCAAAGAAGAATTACAACTGACTGTAAAGCCTGAAAACATGCATTTATTTAATTTCGAAACTGGGAAACGGATCGAATGACCCTGCCAAGAAGAATAAAAATTTAATAAGACAAGCAAATCCATTGCCACAAATAACGTTGATAATGGTTTAGCGCCATTGCCTATTCACTAGATGAACAAAGAATGACGCTATCCAACCATCAATACTTACATCATCGATTGTAAATAGTTTTGCTCACCAACTTTTCCAAACAACTCAATTTGAGTTTCCAGCCAATCATAATGCTCTTCTTCGTTATCTAAAATTGAAGCGAACAAGTCACGTGTTACATAAT
>CALKZN010000080.1 GCA_938002995.1 uncultured Arenicellaceae bacterium
CGATGAAAACTGTAAAGACAATCCTGAAGAATCCAGTCGACCGTGATCAAGCAAGTTCTCAACTAGCGATAGCATATACTTCGCACTGCCTCTGACAATGTTTAGTTGTTCTATCGATTCTTGATCTTCAAATTTCTCATACAATACATCTGTAAAACCAATTAAAGACGTTAATGGAGTACGAAATTCGTGCGAAACACCTGACAAAAACCTTGACTGTAATCGAGCTGACTCTGCTAATTGTTGATTTTTATTTTCTAGAAGCTTCTGAGTTTCGACCAATTCATACATGAGCTTTTGCATCCTCATGTTATATAACTGAGCATCATTTGCTTTTTGTTGAAGCAAATATTGTTGCTCAAAATCGTGGCTAGCATCCAATATCAAGACATTAATTTGTTCGCCTTCACGAATAGTAGATACCGAAGCATGCATACCTGCTGGCATAGAAACAATCGGCAACTCAAGTTCTTCTTCACCGTCATAACCAACAAGAAAATCAAATATTTCCGTAGCATCTTCCCCTTTGCTTAACCCTTGAAAGCCATAATTTTCTAAATTATCACTCCATTCAATCAATATCAATTGAATATTAACAACGAAAAAAGCAGGCTTATGCGACGCCAGCATTAAGGCTTTAAGTTTCTGTGTTTGTGTTTGTGTTAACGACATTAGCCCTCCTAAACTGGTTGATCTAACATTGCATTCACTAAACTTGTAAAAGATGTTTCTACATTTTCACCCGTTTTGGCACTTGTAGTGAGAAATTTCCATGCATTTTTTTCAAAAAATAATTGATCCTTTTCTTCAAAAAGCCAGCCCTCAATTAAATCACACTTATTAACTAAAATAATAAATGGAACATTCGGTAATTTCTTTTTTGCAGAATCGATTAAAAATTTAACTGAATCAATACTTTCTCTTCGCGTTCCATCAACAATTAATAAAAATCCTGAAGCTCCCATTAAATAATTAGTTTGCAAAGGCGTTAAAGAATCTCTACCAGCTACATCCCAAACAACAAGCTTACATTGTTGACTATCTGACACTTCGACAATTTTGGTATCAATTTTAACGCCAATGGTAGTCAAATATTGTTCTGAAAAAATTTGATTTACAAACTGTTGCGTTAGGCTTGTTTTGCCAACAGCAAAGTCGCCAACCATGCAAATCTTCTTTTTTATTTCCTTCATCCTAATTTTTATCTCTTAATGAAAGTTACTCCCTTATGGGTCGATAACTTTTCAATGTTTTTAGAGAAAAATCAAGCTTTTCAATATCTACATCATATTGCTTAAATTTTTCCCATGGAATTTCTGCATCAGGATCTTTTAATCCCGTCACATGCAATTTACTTCCTTGCCATTCTACGGCTACCGGCATGATTCCAGGTGTAATAAATAGTAAATTCTCAACATTCTGTTGCATTTTCGTCTGTTTATATTCTGAAAAAGACCAAAATGCTAAAGCAGTAAAGATCAACAAACAAAGCACAATTGAGCCTATTGGAGGTTTTTTATTTTTCTGTTCTTGATCATCTTTCAGCTTATGCTGCATGCAAGGCTCTAACAACTCTCGAATACCTAATATATTAGATTGAGATCCATCAAATTCTTTAATTTTTCTAGAGAATCGTGAAAAAATTGTATCTTGAACCGACTCAAGCTTATCCCTTAACTCATAAGGCATACTACCACGCACCACACAAGCTAGCGTCACTGTAGGCCGATGAACTAACCAAACAATCAAGTCACCAACGGTAATTTGATTTAAGTTATCACCATCAGAACTATTAAATGAATCACGGACAAACGATTGAATAGCAGAAAACATTGCTGCAACTGCGTCAGAATCGATAGAACCAATATCTTCACTAACTAAATGTTCGAGCAAAATACCTGAATCAGGCTTTAATAAATATAATTGCTCTACTCTATAGTCCAAAGTATTCCGCATCACAACTTCTGAATAGGACTTGCCTGTCCTTATTGCCTCTAAGCGCCACTTTAAACCTTGAGCTGTGGTTGTTGACTCGATTGTAGTATTAATTTGTCGAGTGAAAACACGAATAGCGTTTGTTAACATCAAACGAATCGCAGGAACCAGTGCAGGATAAAGTACCTCAGCAAAAGCATGAGGATCATCTTCTATTGTTTTGATCACAGAGTGAGCTATTTGTGGTTGGATACCACTGATAAAATCACCTTGCTTATTTGAAGACAAGCGCAATGCTTCTGGGAGCATGTCAGCAATTTTTTGCGGATCAGTTCTAGTTTGCTCAAGCTTATCCTTGAGTAGTTGCAACTCTTCTTGTTGTTCACCAACAATAATATTGCGTAGTTCGGTTAATTGATTCATCAAATTAAATTTGACCACACAGCAGAGGAGGTCAAATAAACATCAATTATTTATCTTCGTTACGCAAACGCATGCTCATTTCATCGAACATCATGGCAAGCGATTCTCGATCAGTTTTGTCAGTCGATAATTTAGCATTCACTTTGTTTAACTCTGAACGCAAGTCTCCTTTTGTTTGAGCTAAGTCTGTACCTAGAGCGGCTGTCAAACTATCCATATCACTACGAATATTTGAAATTTCTTGCGAAGAGTTCGCATCAGTATCTTGTAAAGAACGTTGGATAGATTTTTCACGTTCATCTATATCAACCTCAATATCACGTAAGCGACTTTCGACAGAAGAAGTCAATTTCGTGATCATATTATTGAGTGACTTCTCAAGTTCCAAGAAACGTTCTTCATAGGCTTTAACTTGTCGCCCAAATAAAATATTTCTTACCTTATCAAGCTCTCCCAAGCCTGGATCAATAATTTCAGCGGTATGTTTTTTTGGTTTATCTGACATGATAATCCTCCTTTATTTTTTTACTTTTTCTAACCGATATCCATGTTGATATATCGACGTTAATTCCCAACCAGTGGAATCCGCATGAATATTTAACTTACTGCGTAATCGGCTAACATGAGTATCAACCGTGCGCGTGTTAATTTGCGGGCTAGTTCCCCAAACAACTTGCAATAAATGTCCTCGGGAAATAACTCGACCTTCATTACGCAATAAAAACACAATTAATTCATATTCTTTTTGTGTCAGTGTTACTGGTTCGTTATCTACTGATAATACTCTTGACTGTGTATCAATGCTATAGGGTGAAAAATCAAGTGTTTTTTGTTCTGCAGGTAAAGCGCCGGCTCTTCTTAATAAAGCATTTAGACGAGCCTTCAATTCCGCTTCAGAAATTGGTTTAGACATATAATCATCAGCACCCGCTTCTAGTGCTTCAACAATGTCATCTTCAGCATCTTTTGCAGTAACAAAAAGTACAGGAGTCTTATTATTGTTTGCTCGGATAAGTTGAAGCACTTCAATGCCATTCATACCTGGCAACATCCAGTCCAAAACAATTAAATCAAAGCTTTCTTTAGCTATATTTTGAATAAAATTAGCTCCATCTTTAAAAATAGAGACGTCATGATTCATTCTTTCCACCCAAAGAGATAAAAGGTCAATTTGATCCTGATCATCTTCTACTATAGCAATTCGCATTTCTACACCTTTATCATATTCTTAATTTGAGTATCATTGTTAGTTTGACTTAAATCAAACTAAATTGTGATTAAATTCAAAAACTCAGCGCGAGTTTTTACATCAGAACGAAAGCTGCCCAGCATAACCGAAGTCTTCATGGATGAGTTTTGCTTTTCAACACCTCTCATCATCATGCATAAATGCTTGGCTTCAACCAATACACCAACGCCTCTTGCACCCGTCACCTCTTGAATAGCTTCGGCTATCTCTTGGGTCATTTGTTCTTGAATTTGTAAACGTCTAGCAAACATATCAACAATACGGGCAATTTTTGACAAGCCTATAACCTTCTCTGAAGGCAAATAACCGACGTGGCAAGTACCAATGAATGGCAGCAAGTGATGCTCACACATAGAATACACTTCAATGCCACGAACGATCACCATCTGATCATTTGTTGTTTCAAAAATAGCATTATTGACTACTTCATCCAGAGACTGATGGTAGCCTCGAGTCAAAAACTGCAAGGCCTTCGCTGCACGCTTTGGTGTATCTAGCAAACCATCACGTTCAGCATCTTCACCAACTTGTTTAATTAGTTCTTTATATAGGCCTGCAGCCTTATCCACTTCAAATGTCATAATAAAAAATAATCTTCAAGAATTAGTCTTCTAAGATAAAAGTGACCTTCATTCCGACTCGAAACTCGGTAACTTTGCCATCTTTCACTTCAACTTGTTGATCTTTTACCCAAGCACCAGTTACATTTTTTAATGTTTTACTTGCACGTTCGATTCCTTTTTCAATCGCATCTTCAAAGCTTTTTTTCGATGATGATGAGATTTCTGTTACTTTTGCTACTGACATAATCATTCTCCTAGTTTTATTGTTTATTTATATTGAGTTTTTTTCTCTTTGAATACACAAAACCCATGTAACTACTTATTTTGAGTTACCTAGTCTAATTCATTATAGACCATTCATTCAATGACTCATTATTTTCAGCTCTTGAATTTGGATTTTATCGCCGAAGCTGTTCTAATTAGGTTCATAGAAAAATATTAATAACCTGCAAAACTAGTAAAATTTTCAAAAAAGGATACAACATGTCAAACACAGCAGCAGCACCGCAATTTTTAATCGGCGGTAACGGTGACACTCAAGTTCATTTACTCGGCAAGATGGCCAATCGCCATGGCATGATTGCTGGAGCTACTGGCACAGGTAAAACTATTACCCTTCAAATTCTTGCAGAAAGTTTCTCCGCCATGGGAGTGCCCGTTTTTTTAGCGGATGTTAAAGGCGATATTTCAGGACTAGCCAAACCCGCTAACCCACATCCAAAGGTCGATGAACGCATTGAAAAAATTGGCATTGAAGGCTACGAAATGCAAGGTTCCCCAGTGGTGTTCTGGGACTTTCTTGGAAAACAAGGTCACCCTATTCGCACGACAGTGAGTGAAATTGGGCCATTATTATGGTCTAGCTTATTGGAACTCAATGACACGCAAACTGGCGTATTGTATACCTGCTTTAAAGTTGCAGATGACAATGGCTGGATGATTCTAGACATGAAAGACCTTCGCGCAATGTTGACTTGGATGGCCGATAATTCCAAAGAGCTTAAAGGTGAATATGGCAATATTTCTTCAGCCAGCATTGGCGCCATTCAACGTGGCTTGATCGTATTAGAAGAACAAGGCGCGGAAGACTTCCTTGCTGAACCAGCTATACAACTCAGTGATTTAATGAGCTTTGATTTTAGTGGTCGTGGCATTATTAATATAATGGATGTGACCAAAGTCATTCATAACTCACCGAAGCTATATGCCGTTTTTCTTATTTGGTTGATGTCTGAACTATTTGAAAACTTACCCGAAGTAGGTGATCAAGAAAAACCCAAATTTGTATTATTCTTCGACGAAGCACACTTAATTTTTGACGATGCGCCAAAAGTCTTAGTCGAAAAAATTGAACAAGTTGTCAGACTGATTAGATCAAAAGGCGTTGGTGTCTACTTTATTTCACAAAACCCCTTAGATATCCCTCAAGATATTCTTGGCCAATTAGGCATGAAAATTCAACACGCACTCCGCGCCTTTACCCCAAAAGATAAAAAAGCTATCACGGCAGTTGCAGATACTTTTCGTGAAAACCCTAACATCAACACAAAAGAATGCATCACAGATCTTGGTATTGGCGAAGCTTTGGTATCTATTTTAGATGAAAAAGGTAGTCCAACAGAAGTTGAACGTATCCTCATTCGTCCACCTGAATCAAGAATTGGACCAATGACAGACGAAGAACGAGCAGAGCAAATTAACCGTTCACCGTATAAAGGCAAATACGATACAGTGGTTGATCGTGAATCCGCATACGAGTTACTGCGTGAAAGATCTGAACATCAAGCAGACATAGCAGAACAAGAAGAAGCGCGTGAATTAGAGCAAGAGCGTATTGAAAAAGAAGAAAAAGCACGCTCAAGCACAAAACGATCATCTAGAGGTCGGCAGTCCATTTCTGAAACATTAATAAAAAGCGCTGCTAGGACTATTGGCACTCGTTTGGGCCGTCAAATCATCCGAGGCGTATTAGGCTCAATTCTCCGCTGATTAATAATAAAACAAGTATTAATAAATCGAGAGAAATCGCCTTGCAAGACATGAATAATGCTGTATTCGCAGCATTATTTGTTTATAATCGCAACGAAATTAAAAACAATTATCTTAAACAGCTTTCATAACGGCAATTTAAGAGTTATTTTCGTAAAAGAACACGAGGAAAATACGATGAGCGAACAACCAATGAATGACAGCAAATTCTCTCGTTACTTTGTTGCCATGCTGTTATTGATGACGGCATTGACAGGCATATTGATGGTATTAGCATCAATCAATGCAAGTGAAGTGAATGCAAACCTTAAAGCAGAAAAAGATGCAGAAATAACACCTAGCATTGTTGAACAAATCGCACCTATCGGAAAAGTTACCATTGGTGCTGTCGCAAGTGCCGTTCCTGTAGCTCAAGCCGAAGAAGTAAATGGCGAAACAGTTTATAACGGCGCATGTGCAGCATGCCATAATTCAGGTGTTGCTGGCGCTCCAGTGGTTGGCAAAGCTGATCAATGGACAGCAAGACTCGCTAAAGGCAATGATACTTTATATTCAAGCGCAATTAATGGTATTGGCGCTATGCCAGCACGTGGCGGTCAAAGTATTAGCGACGAACAAGTACAAGCTGCTGTTGACTACATGATTGCAGCATCAAAATAAGCTTACTTATTTTATTCAGACTTAAATAAATAAAAAGCCCGCACTGTGAAATCACAGTGCGGGCTTTTTTATGTACATTTTAAACGCTGCTTTTTAGCTTATTATTGAACAACCAAAGCTTAAACTGAAAGAATCATTTAGATATTTTCAACAATATACGCGTGCAATGCAGGCAAATCGTTTGCTATCACATCGAAACGCTCTTCTCGATCAAATAAATCTGCCATATGAATAGGCAAGTCTACTGTTATGTCTAGTTCCGCATGCGCAATAGCTTCTGGAAATTTTGCTGGGTGAGCTGTCGCCAAGCAAACCATAGGCACAGATTGATTAGCCCTCTTCTGACGACCTGCTTCCAAGCCAATAGCAGTATGTGGGTCTAATAAGTACTCTGTATTCATAAAAACATCATGAATAACACGCGCAGTGCCCGCATCATCTAAACAAAAACTAGTGAATAGTTCGTTAATATGTGTAAATGGTTTTTCTGCAATCGTCATAGAGCCTTCAGAAAAATCGCTCATTAACTGTTTGATTGAATCACCGTCACGGTCATGAACATCAAATAACATTCTCTCAAAATTGCTAGACACCATAATATCCATACTTGGAGACAAAGTTTTTGTCAACTCTTGCTTAGAGTGATCGTTGTCTTGAATACAGCGATGTAAAATATCATTCTGATTAGTTGCAATTACCAACTGATCAACAGGAAGGCCCATACGGCTGGCTAAATAACCCGCATAGATATCACCAAAATTTCCTGTAGGCACTGAATATGATGCTGCACGATGGGGTGCGCCCAAAGCAACACCTGCATAAAAATAATAGACAATTTGCGCCATGATTCGCGCCCAGTTGATCGAATTAACCGCAACTAACTGCCTACCATCAGGCAAAAAGCTTTGATCACGAAAACTTGCTTTAACCGCAGTTTGACAGTCATCAAAATTTCCTTCTAAGGCAAGATTAAATACATTATCCGACAATACTGTAGTCATTTGCTTACGCTGCACATCTGACACTCGGTTATGCGGATGTAAAATAAAAATATCAATATTTTCACATCGACGACAACCTTCAATCGCCGCTGAGCCGGTATCACCCGAAGTCGCACCCATCACAACGACTTTTTGGTTACGCTTAGCCAAAATGAAATCCAGCAAGTGACCTAGAAATTGTAAAGCAAAATCTTTAAATGCGAGCGTTGGGCCTTGAAATAACTCCAACACCCATTCGTTATGCCCAGTTTGTACTAAAGGAGCAATAC
>CALKZN010000081.1 GCA_938002995.1 uncultured Arenicellaceae bacterium
AACAGGAAAGTCGCCATACTGAGTATTGTGCTTGGATAAATAGTCACATATGAGTCCAAAATGCTTAGCTTCCTCACTGGCTACGCGCAACCAATCACGATAGAACTCTTTAGGTTGGTCTGCAAAACGATACACCGCATCAAGTGCTAAATTGATAGCATTAAACTCAATGTGAGCTATGGCATGCATCAAATGATTACGTCCAGACTGTTTGGCAATACCGCGTTTTTTTAAGAACTTTGGCAGCACTAATTCAGGTTTTTCTGGCCTGCCAGGAACTGTGATAGTTTGAGCATTTTGATGGTTTAGCGTGAGTTTGTTATTCTCAAAGTGTTCTCTTAACTCTGCGGTCAAACGACATTTTTGTGATGGATTGGTTTCCATCAACACGGCATAACATTCTTGTTGTAATGAGCGTTGCGGTAATGATTTTGTTAATGAGTCAGTTTGCTTTGAGGCGCACATAGAGATTGGACTATAAAGCTTGAATCAGTTGTTTTTGCCCAAAGGTAATTCTTGGATGACCGGCATAATCCTCACGGGTGTCTATATTCACAAAGCCATGCTCTTCCAACAATGTTTGGGTGCGCATAGCTTGTTGAAAACCGTGTTCTAAAATCAACCATCCGCCATCATTGAGATAATGTGGTGCTTTGGCGATAATTTGTTGTAGATCGAAAAAACCATCTGGACCACTGGCTAAAGCGCTATGAGGTTCAAAGCGCAAATCACCTTGTTGTAAATGTGGGTCCTGTGTTTCGATATAGGGTGGGTTGCTACAAATCAAATCAAATTGATGTTCCAGTAAGCCGTCAAACCAGTTACTCGATATAAATTCGACATTCGACAATTGGTATGTTTCAGCGTTTTGAATAGCGACGGCTAAGGCTTCTTTTGATTGGTCTACGGCGGTGATGAATGCCGCTGGTAATTCGCTTGCTAATGCGAGTGCAATAGCACCGCTGCCCGTACCTAAGTCGGCAATGCTTAGCGTATTTTTTGTCGATAAGCTGGCTTTTTCAATAGCTACTTCAACTAATATTTCAGTTTCTGGCCGAGGGATAAGCGTCGCTGGGCTGACATTGAGATTGAGCGACCAAAATTCACGATTGCCAAGAATATAGGCAATAGGTTCGCCTTGTTTACGACGATCTACGAGACGTTGAAATTCGGAATATTGTTTTTCGTCCAGCTCTTCTTCTTGGTATGTCAGCAACCACGCGCGTGATTGTCCTAAGCTATGCCCGAGTAATACTTCTGCATCGATTTCTGGCGAAGTGGATGTTTCAAACAAAGCCAACATGGCATCAGAGAGCGCACTTTGCACAGTTTTTTTTATGGTATTGCCCATCGTAACAACGGATCTAACTGTTTGAGAGTTCTGCTAATTGATCCGCTTGGTATTCTGAAATTAGCGGGTCAATTATCTGAGCAAGCTCACCGGTCATGATCACATCTAGTTTGTATAGTGTCAGATTGATACGGTGATCAGTTACTCGACCTTGAGGATAGTTATAAGTACGGATACGCTCTGATCGATCGCCACTGCCAACCAAACTTTTACGAGTTTCAGCTTGTTCGGACTGCTGTGCGTTGCGCTCTGCATCTAAAATGCGTGCTTTGAGCATCGACATAGCACGAGCTTTGTTTTTGTGTTGCGAACGATCATCTTGGCATTCCACTACGGTGCCAGTAGGCAAGTGAGTCAAGCGCACTGCCGAATCTGTTTTGTTGACATGCTGTCCGCCAGAACCAGACGCGCGAAAGGTGTCGACACGTAAATCTGATGGATTGATATCAATTTCATCACTGATTTCATCAGCTTCAGGTAAGATTGCAACGGTGCATGCTGAGGTGTGCACACGGCCTTGAGTTTCAGTTTCAGGAACACGCTGCACTCGGTGCGCGCCTGATTCAAATTTCATTTTTGAATAAGCACCACGACCAACTACGCGACAGATGATTTCTTTATAGCCGCCATGTTCACCACGGTTTTCATTTAAGATTTCTACCTGCCATTTTTGGCCTGCTGCATAGGTTGAATACATTTTAAATAAATCACCAGAAAAAATCGCCGCTTCATCTCCGCCAGTGCCAGCGCGAATTTCTAAAAAGATGTTGCGATCATCATTTGGGTCTTTAGGTAATAATAAAATTTGTAGTTTTGCTTCAAGCGCTTCAATTTCACTGCCGGCTTCGCGCATTTCTTCTTGCGCCATTTCTTTCATTTCCGCATCATTGCCGGCTTCTTCCACCATTTCTTTGGCGCCAGCATAGTCACCTTCAAGTGCAGTGAAACGTTGATAGTTTTCGACAATAGGCGAGATATCAGAGAGTTCAATGTTTAATTTACGAAACTTGTTTTGATCACCAATCACGATAGGATCAGATAATAAATGACCGATCTCTTCTTGGCGTTCAATGAGGTTGTCGAGTTTTAAGCGGAGTGAATCTTTCATGTGTTTTTACGGTTGCGAGTACTGGCGAATTATCTGTGGTTTTGATTTGGGTTTTGATGCTGCCTTTGATTAATGTTCAATGATTTATCAAAGGGCAGCAAAAGGTCAAAGGACCGGCGCCAGCCTAATGTTTTTTATCTGAATTGTCGAGGCCTTCTGTGGGCTCTTCTGTTGAGTCTAAAGTTGAGTCTAAAGTTGAATCTAGTGTTGATTTAGACTTATTTGATTCATCGATGCCAAATAATCTTCGTGCCGCTATCAGCACTGTTTCGTCGCTTGTGTCATTAAGCTCAGTTGTCGGACGATGAAGGAATTTCTGTGACAATGAATGTGCCAGTTGTTGTAAAACTAATTCTGGGTTGTCACCTGCTTGGATACGGCGTAAACCACGTTCTAATTCTGAGTTGCGAACAGCAAGTGTTTGTTCGCGAAGGGCTTTCATCAGAGGTTCGTGATCTAAGCTGTTCAGCCATTGTGTGAATTCGTGAGTGTGTGTATCAATAATACTTTCTGCTTGTTCAGCGGCACGCTTGCGGCTGTCTAAGTTTTCACTCACAACTTCACGTAAGTCATCGACGGTATATAAATACACATTACTTAATTTGGCAACCTCTGGCTCTATATCTCGAGGGACTGCCAAGTCGACCAAAAACATTCGCTTATTTTTGCGTTTCTTCAGTGTTGATTCGATCATTCCTTTGCCAAGAATTGGCAATGTACTGGCAGTTGAGCTGATAACAATTTCTGCATTGACCAGTTCGTCGGCAAGTTCAGAAAGTTCTACTGCACGACCACCTAAACTATTGGCTAGTTCTATACCGCGTTCAATGGTGCGATTGGCAATCGTGAAATTGGTGACACCTTGGGATTGTAAATGTTGTGCAGCCAAGGCAATGGTCTCACCAGCGCCAATCATTAAAACTCGTTGTTCAGATAAGTCAGCAAAAATTTGTTTGGCTAAATTTACCGCAGCATAAGCCACTGATACTGCATTGGCGCCAATGGCCGTTTGTGTTCGAACATGCTTGGCGACAGAAAAGGATTGTTGAAATAATCGGTTTAAAATCTTGCCTGTTTTGCCTTCTTGATGGGCTGTCGAAAAGGCGGTTTTCATTTGCCCTAAAATTTGTGATTCACCCAAGACCATCGAATCCAAACCTGAAGCGACTCGAAAGGCATGTTGCACTGCTTGTTGATTGGGATGGGTGTATAAAAAAGGCGCTAGATCGTCTTTGTGAATGTCTTTATACCCACACAACCACTCCATGATGCGTTTTGTCTCACCGCTATTTTGACGACAATAAATTTCAGTGCGGTTACAGGTTGAGACGATGCTGGTTTCTTCTAGTTTGGCAAAGCGGTGCAAATCAGCAAGTGCATCCCGTAATGAGTCGTCAGGCACAGCCACACGTTCGCGTATAGCGACAGGTGCAGTTTGATGGCTGATGCCAAGTGAGAATAAGCTCATCCCTATATTCTATCGCGTTGTACTTGCAGCAACAAATAAATAGCGTCCTGAAAATGCATGTTTAAAGAAGCATTACTTTTCAAAATGCGCGTTGATGGCGCTTTATGAAAAATAATCGCACTGTATTTGTGCAAGACAGCTGCAAATGCTGTCATAAAAAGCGCATTTTGTTCAAGAGCTTGAGTAATAAGGGGATTCTTGAGAAGTTAAGGAAATGGCATAGCGCTTGCTCTATGAAAACAAAAGAAAAGTACAAATATAGAACAGGTAATTATGAGTGCATTAAAGATCGTTGTTGTCGGTAACGGCATGGTAGGACACCACTACGTTCAAACATTGGCAGATTCAACTATTGAGGCTGACATCACGGTTATTGGCGGTGAGCCAAGACCCGCTTATGATCGGGTACATTTGTCGGAAGTGTTTGATGGTAAAACATCAGCTGAGCTAGCCATGACAACGCGTGAGCACTATGAGGAAATAAGTGTTGATGCTCACTTTGGCGACTTTGTTGCCAAAATTGATCGCCAAGCAAAACAAGTAATCACAGAAGGTGGGCAAGTATTTGCTTACGATAAGCTTGTTTTAGCAACAGGTTCTTATCCGTTCATTCCGCCTATTCCAGGTTATGACCAAGAACACTGTCTTGCCTATCGAACCATTGATGATCTTGGTGAAATTAAGGCTTCAGCGAAAGGTAAGAAAATCGGTGTAGTTGTCGGCGGCGGACTTTTAGGGCTTGAATGCGCTAACGCACTTAAAAATCTTGGTCTTGAAGCGCATGTTGTGGAATTTGCACCTGGCCTTATGGGGGTTCAACTTGATGACGGTGGTTCTGTTATGTTGCGCCGCAAAATTGAAGCATTAGGTGTGAAAGTACATACCAGCAAAGCCACACAAAAAATTACTCAAGGCGATCAGCTTCGACTCAAAATGGAATTTGCAGACGACACTGAATTAGAAACTGACATGATCGTTTTTTCTGCGGGTATTCGTCCTTATGATCAATTGGCAAGAGACGCTGATCTAAAAGTAGGTGAGCGTGGAGGCATAGAAATTGACTATCATTGCCGAACGTCAGATCAAGATATTTTTGCCATCGGTGAATGTGCTGTACTAGGGAAATTCATCTATGGGTTGGTTGCACCAGGCTATCGCATGGCTGAAGCGGCTGTTTCGCAGTTGCATGATAATGATGATCAAAAAGTATCATTCACCGGCTCAGATATGAGTACTAAGTTGAAACTATTAGGTGTAGATGTAGGCTCGATCGGTGATTCAAAAGGCAATGCGGAAAATTCTCGCGCCTTTGTTTTTAGTGATGAACGAGATGAAGTTTATAAGCGCTTAAATGTTTCAGCAGACGGTAAAAAAGTCTTAGGTGCTACTTTGGTGGGCGACTGCAGTGATTACGATACATTATTGCAATATTATCTGAACGATATTGATTTGCCGGATAATCCTGAAGCGATGATTTTGCCTGCGGTTGATGGCGCAGCACCAACACTCGGTGCAGATGCCTTGCCGATGACTGCATCCATCTGTTCATGTCACAATGTCACCAAGGGCGATATTGTTCAGGCAATTGATGGTGGATGCATGACGGTTGCTGATGTCAAAGGTGAAACCTCAGCTGCCACCGGTTGTGGTGGTTGTGCGGCATTGTTAAAAAATGTGGTTGATTTTGAGCTTGAATCACGTGGCATGGAAGTTAATACAGATATTTGTGAACACTTCAAATATACTCGCCAAGATTTATACACCATTGCTCAAAGCACACAAATTAAATCATTTGATGAGTTGATGGAAAAGCATGGCGCTCATAAGGACTCACTGGGTTGTGATATTTGCAAACCTGCAGTTGCTTCAATTATGGCATCGTTGTGGAATGATCATGTTTTAGAATCCCAGCATGTTGGTTTGCAGGATACAAACGACACCTTCATGGCTAATATGCAAAAAGATGGCACATATTCAGTCATTCCACGTGTTCCTGGTGGTGAAATTTTGCCAGACCAACTAATCGCATTGGGTCAAGTGGCCAAGGATTATGGTTTATATAGCAAAATCACTGGCGGACAGCGGGTGGATTTGTTTGGTGCTCGAATGAATGATTTGCCGGATATTTGGTCGGCATTAATCGATGCAGGTTTTGAAACCGGTCATGGTTATGCCAAAGCATTGAGAACAGTCAAATCCTGTGTGGGCAGTACTTGGTGTCGCTATGGTGTTCAAGACAGTGTTGGCCAAGCCATTGATTTAGAGAATCGTTACAAAGGCTTACGTGCACCACACAAGTTTAAAATGGCGGTATCAGGCTGCACGCGTGAGTGCGCCGAAGCACAAAGTAAAGACGTTGGTGTGATAGCTACTGAGAACGGTTGGAATCTATATGTTTGTGGTAACGGCGGCATGAAACCTCGACATGCAGACCTTTTTGCTACTGATTTGGATACTGAAACTTTGCTGAAATATATTGATCGTTTCTTGATGTTTTATATCAGAACAGCGGATCGACTGCAGCGTACGTCTGTGTGGTTTGAAAACTTAGAAGGTGGTTTGGAGTATTTGAAAGACGTTGTTATTAACGATTCTTTGGGCATTTGCGAGGAGCTAGAATCACAAATGCAACACGTAATAGACACCTATCAGTGTGAATGGAAAACTGCGGTCAATGACAAGGAAAAAGTAAAACGTTTTCGTCAATTTGTTAACTCTGATCAAGAAGATAGCAATGTTATTTTTGTTGAAGAGCGTGGTCAAATTCGTCCCGCGACAGATGTCGAGAGAAAACGCAGTCAATTGAAAGCGGTGTCGTAATTGCCAAAGCGAATACGAGGAACATATTATGAGTAAGCAAAAAATTTGTCATGTTAGTGACCTCATTCCGAACTCTGGAGTGTGCGCATTATTAGAAACGAGTCATAATAAAAATAGCGAACAAATCGCTATTTTTTACCTGCCGACAACGGCAGAAAAAGTCTTTGCAATTAGTAATTGGGATCCTATTGGGGAAGCCAATGTTTTATCACGTGGCATTGTCGGCAATATTGAAGAAGAATTAGTTGTGGCTTCGCCTTTATACAAACAGCACTTTAGCCTTAGGACAGGCCAATGTGTTGAAGATGAGATTAAGATCAAAACCTATCCTGTTTCAATTGATGGCGAAAATGTTTATCTCAACTAAGGTTCTCATGAGTTGATGGAGAACAACATTGAGCGTATCAAATACGACATTAAAGGCATCGATAGTTTCAGGTTTAACTACACCTGAATCAAGCGAAAAATCAAAAGCGATCATCAAGAAAACGACTTGTCCGTATTGTGGTGTCGGCTGCGGGGTGGACGCGTTGTTATCGACAGGGACTCATACAAAAACGCAAACAACTCAATACATTGAGTCCGTAGTTGGCAGTCAAAACCATCCAGCTAACTTGGGTCGCTTATGTGTAAAAGGTTCGGCCTTAAATCTGACAACGGAAAGTAAGCATCGCCTTTTATCACCCAGAAATAAGTCGGGAGATATTGATTGGGACACGGCGCTTGAAACGGTAGCTACTTGCTTCCAAAAAACAATTGCTGAACATGGTCCTGATAGTGTGGCATTTTATTTATCCGGACAATTACTCACTGAAGATTATTATGTTGCCAATAAGCTGATGAAAGGTTTTATTGGCAGCGCCAATATTGATACTAATTCCCGGTTATGCATGGCATCCGCGGTGGTCGGTTATAAGCGTGCTTTTGGCGCCGATACAGTTCCGTGTTCTTATGAAGATCTAGAGTTTGCAGATCTGATTGTGTTGATTGGATCGAATGCAGCATGGACACATCCAGTGTTGTATCAACGCATCGCATCGGCGAAGCAAAAGCGTCCAGAAATGAAAATCGTTCTGATTGATCCTCGGAAAACGGCCAGTCTGGATATCGTTGATTTGTATTTACCGATTAATGCTGCCGCAGATGGTTTTCTTTTCAATGGCCTTTTGCACTACTTAATTGAAAATGAATATATTGATAACGACTATATTCAAGACAATACCAATGGATTTTATACTGCTAAGAGCAATGTTAGTCATCTTGATTTGCAAGCAACTGCAACTGCAACTGGCATTCAAATCGAAGATTTAGTGACGTTTTTCAAGTGGTTTGCCGACTCTGACAAGGCCATTAGTTTTTATTCGCAAGGCATCAATCAATCTTCAACCGGTTCAGATAAATGTAACGCTATTATTAATTGTCATTTGGCCACGGCGAAAATTGGCAAACCCGGAGCAGGGCCATTTTCGATTACAGGGCAACCCAATGCTATGGGTGGTCGTGAAGTTGGAGGCTTGGCAAATCAGCTAGCAGCACACATGGATTTTGCTGCCGATGACATAGATCGAGTGCAACGTTTTTGGCAATCACCGACTATCGCAAGTCAGCCGGGTATGAAAGCCGTTGATCTATTTGATGCGATGCATGAGGGTAAGATCAAAGCGGTATGGGTCATGGCAACCAATCCTGCGGTGAGTCTTCCCAATAGTGAACACGTTCGCAAGGCATTGGAGAAATGTGATTTCGTCGTGGTGTCTGACTATGTGGAAAATGACACCAGTCATTATGCAGACATAGCCATGCCGGCAACTTCATGGGGAGAGAAAGAGGGCACAGTCACTAACTCTGAGCGATGTATTAGCAGGCAACGACCATTGCGTGAAAGTGTTGGTCAAGCTCGACACGATTGGTGGCAGCTGTCGCAAGTTGCAAGTCGTATGGGATTTGGAGAATATTTTGATTATAACTCTCCCGCAGACATCTTTCGTGAACATGCGGCACTTTCAGGTTTTGAACAAGAGCAACGTTTGCGAGATTTTGATATCTCTGCGCTGAGTGCGATCACGGACGAAGAGTATGAAAATTTAACTCCAACCCAGTGGCCAATCAATACAGAAAATCCCAAAGGCACCAAACGGATGTTTGAGGATGGGTTATTTTTCACAGAGAATCGAAAGGCAAATTTTTTAGTCAATAAACCACGTTTGAATGCCAGTAGTATTTCAGTAGAAACGCCCTTGCTGCTCAATACAGGTCGTATTCGTGATCAGTGGCATACGATGACTCGTACGGGTACCACCGCGAATTTGTTAAATCATATTGATAGTCCTTTTATCGATGTTCATCCAGATGATATCCAGCGTTATAAACTTGAACCGGGTAAATTGGCTCGACTAAATAATGAATACGGTGAGTTTATAGCCAAGGTCATAAGGAATGATTCGGTGCAAATTGGCGACGTATTTGCGCCAATTCATTGGACGAATCAATTTGCGTATAAAGCGATTGTTTCAGCGGTGATCGCTCCTAATTCCGATCCATATTCAGGGCAACCCGAATCCAAAGCAACGCCAGTGTCAATAAAGATGTTAGATGCTCAACGTTGGGCAATACTAGCCTTGCATAGTGATCTTTCTGGGGATTTTGAAAAACTTCTGACGAATAAATTGAAAGACGAAGAAGTGTTGTATTGGTGTAAAGCTCCTATCGGAAAACACAGTCAACATGAGTGCTTCTTTCTGGCTTTGAATGAGGTTTTCGAGTGGGATTCTTCTTTGCTGGAAATTACCAAGCAACATTCTCAATTGCAGGCGATTCGCTTTGCTGATGAAATGAATCACGATCAACGCATTGCTTTGATCGAAGATGAATGCGTCAAACTGATTATGTACTCCCATCAACAGCAAGATAAATTGCCTAGTAAGATGTGGTTAGGTGAGTTTATGGATGAAGCTGTTCCTGATTCGCCCTATCGCTTAATTTTGGGGGAAAGTCAGCCTGCCGATAAAATTATTTGTTCTTGTTTTCAAATTTCAGAAAACCGTATTCAACAAGCCATCGAAGATAATTGTGATTCGATAGAAAAGCTAGGTGACAAACTCAAGTGTGGGGCCAACTGTGGTTCATGTATTCCTGAATTAAAAGTCCTTCTTCAAAAAATATAGCGACCACATAAGATAGTTCACAGAGAAGATAAACGCTTACTAATTCAACAACACTTGCATGAGTGATTGCAGAGTGGTTTATAATTTGCGCCATGAGCAAACTCTCAAGAGAAACTGTTGTAGGAATGATTATTCAATTCAAGCAAGCAAACCATCGACAGTGGCGCTACCTTTATGTGTTGATATGCGCGTTAGCCTTGTCTGCTTGCCAAGTTTTGCCTGAGCAACAATCAGAGCAAAAAGCGGGTGGCAAAGTTTTACAAAAGAATGCAAAAGGTCAATTTTTTGGCAGCGATTTTGAGAAAATTGAGGAACTCAGAGGGCAAGTGTCTGCATGGCAATTGACGGGTTCATTTAGCTATATTGACCCGCAAGATACTGGTGCTGGTCGTATTAAGTGGGACTTTCAAGGCGCTTTACAAGCAGCAAGCACGGACAATAACGAAAACTTAGAGAGTGTCGATAGAGTTGAAAACGAGAAGGTTCGCCTGATTGGACCGATTGGGACAGGTTCTTTAGAGCTTATTTCTTCAGATAGCAGTGCCATTTTGATTGCGGGTCGAGAGCGCTATGTCGGTGCAGATGTGGAATCACTTTTATTAAAAACCGTCGGTTGGAGATTGCCCGTCGATGAACTGCGGTTTTGGTTGTTTGGTATGCCTTCACCAACAAACGAAGGTAGATATTGGTTGAACGAACAGGGCTTATTGCAAAGTCTTAAGCAAAGTGACTGGGAGATTCAATTTGATCGATATCAACTCAACTCTTTTCCAAATCAACCGCTTCCACAAAAGATCACAGCTGTGCATCGTGGCAATCAGGCAAAGATTAAATTAGTGATCAAACAATTCAAAACCCAGTAATGCGGACAAAAAAAACGCTTGTTAAAGATATAAAGCCACAACGTTGGCTGGCACCTGCGAAACTCAATTTGATGTTGCGCGTTTTGCGTCGCCGACCTGACGGTTATCATGACCTGCAAACCGTATTCCAGTTGCTTGATCATGGTGATGACATGTGGTTCACACATAGCGATTCAGGCAACATTGAACGAGACTGTAGTTCATTTTCAGAAATTGTGCCTTTTGATCAGGATATTTGCGTCCGAGCAGTCAAGGCATTAGAAGAGAGAGTTGGCAAAAAACTGAATGTCTGTATTGGCTTAGAAAAACGTCTACCTTTGGGTGGTGGCATTGGTGGTGGCAGTTCAAATGCGGCGACTACATTGATGGTGGTAAATCATTTGTGGAATCTTGGTTTGAACCGCAAAGAATTACAAGCAATAGGGTTGCAATTGGGCGCAGATGTGCCGGTATTTATTTTTGGTCAAAGCGTTTGGGCAGAAGGGGTTGGAGAGCAGTTTACCCCTATTGAATTGCCAGAAATGACCTATCTTGTGGCAACTCCGGATGTGAATGTACCAACAGCAGCTATTTTTAGGCATAAAGATGTGTTTAAACGATTGACAAAACCGCAAGACGCTATCAAAATACGCGCCTTCCTAGCAGGTAGCCGAGAAAATGATCTCGAAAGCATTGTCAGGAAGGAATATCCGCTGGTTGAGCAAACCTTTCAGTGGCTTGAACAGTTCAGTTCTAATGTTTCTAATACAAACGGCGCTGAGCATTCACCACAGATGAGCGGAACCGGAGCATCAGTTTTCTTGCCAGTTGCGAGTAAGCAGCAAGGCCAAGATATAATAGCTGAGGCGCCAGGATTTTTACGTTGCTTCGTCGCCAACGGCGTGCAACGACATCCGATTGATGATGGGGTGTGGCCAAGCGGTTAAGGCACCGGCTTTTGATGCCGGCATTCGAAGGTTCGAATCCTTCCACCCCAGCCATTTTTATAATTACTTTGATCCCCTTCTCTATATGAGTTAAGGTTGCCAGTCTGACGTAAACGGACACGAGTTTAAGCAAAATGTCTCTTGAGAATCTAGCAATATTCACTGGTAATGCGAACCCTGAACTTGCGAAAAAAGTCGCACAATATATTGGCCGCGATTTAAGTCGTGCACGCGTTGAACAATTTAGTGACGGCGAAATCATGGTTGAGATCAACGAACATATTCGTGGTCGAGATATCTTCATCATTCAGCCTACCTGCTCACCTAGTCATAAAAATTTAATGGAACTGTTGATTTTGATCGATGCGTGTCGTCGTTCATCAGCAGCCCGTATCACTGCGGTCATGCCATACTATGGTTATGCTCGCCAAGATCGCCGTACGCGCAATATGCGTGTTGCGATCACTGCAAAACTAGTCGCCGACATGGTCGTCACAGCAGGTGCCGATCGTGTGTTGACGATGGATCTTCATGCAGATCAAATTCAAGGCTTCTTTTCTATCCCAACAGACAATATCTATGGCTCGCCAGTTTTGCTAGAAGATATGCGTGGCTTGAAAGAAGAAAATATGATGGTTGTGTCACCGGATGTTGGCGGTGTAGTTCGTGCCCGCGCACTAGCAAAACTTTTAGGTGTTGATTTAGCAATTATCGATAAACGCCGTCCAAAAGCCAATGTTGCCGAAGTGATGAACATTATTGGCGATATTGAGGGCCGTAGCTGTGTCCTAATCGACGATATGGTCGATACAGCCAATACGCTTTGCCATGCAGCAAAAGCATTAAAAGACGCTGGTGCAACAGCTGTTCGTGCGTATTGTACGCATACAGTATTATCTGGCCCGGCAATTGAACGTATTGCAGGTTCTGAGTTGGATGAGCTTGTTGTAACAGACACTATTCCATTGTCGGATGACGCCAAAGCATGCAAAAAAATTCGTCAATTGACGATTTCAAAAATTCTAGGTGAATCGATTAAGCGCATCACAGTTGGTGACTCGATTAGTTCACTTTTTGATGAAGGCAATTAAGCCTTTTTAATACATTTAATATTTTTTTATAACATTAGACAGATACGGCTAGCCTTTTTTCTTTCGCTTTTTTATAGTAAAAAGCAGAAGCATAGAAACAAAGGAGAAATGGTCGGAAGGGTCAGGAGCAAGAAATGAGTAGCAATAATTTTATCGTAGCAGCAGAACTAAGAAAAGCCAGTGGCACAGCAGACAGTCGTCGTGTACGTAAAGCCGGCCAAGTACCATGTGTAGTATATGGTGGTGGTGAAGAGGAGCAATACATCTTAGTTGATCACAATAAAATCATGCATCAACTAGAAGTGGATGCATTCCATTCATCACTTGTCAAAATTGAAATTGATGGTGATCAGCAACGTGCGATTTTACGTGATGTGCAAATGCACCCATGGAAGCCACGTGTACTTCATTTGGATTTCCAACGTGTGAGTCGTAAAGATAAAATTACAATGATTGTTCCAGTACACATCCTTGGCGCTGAAGAAGCACCAGGTGTGACGCTTGAAAGCGGCATCATGATGCAAGCAATTAACCAGATCGACGTAGCATGTTTGGCAGTAGATCTTCCTGAATTCCTTGAAGTAAATGTTGCTGAACTTGCCATGGGTGAAGCGGTTCATTTGTCTGATATTCAATTGCCAGAAGGTATTGAGCTGGCATATCCAGTTGAAGCAGGTACTGAAGATGATCACGCAGTTGCAAACGTTGTTGCTCCTAAGAAACCTCAAACAGTTGAAGAGCCAGTTGAAGGTGAAGAAGGTGCTGAAGGCGAAGCTGCTGAAGCTGCTAGTGACGAAGGTGGCGACGCGGAATAATAATTCGCATCGCGCAATTCACTACTTGGGTATTGCAGGCTTATGCAAACATCGCCAATTAAATTGGTTGTCGGTTTAGGCAATCCGGGCGAGAAATATCACGAAACCCGGCATAACGCCGGGTTTTTGTTTTTAGACGAACTCTGCCGTGAATATGGCGTTGCCTTAAGTAAAGACAAAAATTGCTTTGGACGTAGTGCCAAAATTGATTTAGATGGCGAACACTCAGAAAATACTGTGCGTTTGCTCGCACCAGATACTTTCATGAATTTAAGTGGTAAGTCGGTCGTTGCAGCCATGAATTTTTATAAGATCAACATAGAAGAAGTGTTGGTTGTTCATGATGAGCTTGATATGCCTGCGGGTGTTGCTAAGTTGAAACTAGCGGGTGGTCACGGCGGCCATAATGGGCTACGAGATATTATTGGCAAGACTGGCAGCAATGATTTTGCACGCTTACGTGTTGGAATCGGTCATCCAGGTCATGCCAGTGCAGTTCTAAGTTATGTGCTTAAGAAAGCGCCAAAACCAGAATACCAACTCATGTTGGATTCATTTATTTCAGCAGGGCGTATTATGCCGAAGTTGTTAGCAGGAGAATTTCAACTTGCCATGACTGAGCTGCACACTAAATGACATATACAAAACAGTATAAATTAATAGAAAATAGGTTTAACGATTATGGGTTTCAAATGTGGAATTGTAGGCTTGCCAAACGTGGGCAAATCAACTTTATTTAATGCGCTGACTAACTCAGGCATTCAAGCTGAGAACTACCCATTTTGTACTATTGAGCCAAACGTAGGCATGGTTGAAGTGCCTGATCCAAGATTGAATCGTTTGGTTGAAATTACGCCACCTGAAAAAACAATTCCAGCATCAATGGAATTTGTTGATATTGCCGGCTTGGTTGAAGGTGCTTCAAAAGGCGAAGGCTTGGGTAATCAATTCCTAGCAACTATTCGTGAAGTTGATGCCATCGCTCATGTGGTGCGTTGCTTTGAAGACGAAAATGTTATTCACGTAGCAGGCAAAGTCGACCCATTATCAGATATAGAGATCATTAATACTGAATTGGGCTTGGCGGATTTAGAATTGGTTGAACGCGGAATTGAACGTGCTCAAAAACGCTCTAAATCGGGCGACAAAGAGCAAGTTAAACTCAAAGAATTACTAGAGCAAGTTCGTGATCATATTGATGCAGGTGAACCTGTGCGTTCAATGGATTTGGATGCAGATCAAAAGCTAATGCTCAAGTCCTATAATTTGATCACAGGCAAGCCGACGATGTATATCGCTAATGTTGCTGAAGATGGTTTTGAAAATAATCCATTGCTAGATAAAGTGACGGATTTTGCGGGTAATGAAAACTCAGGTGTTGTGATGATTTGTGCAGCTATTGAGTCTGAAATTGCCGAACTTGAAGATGAAGAGAAACTCGAATTCTTACAAGAACTGGGCCAAGAAGAGCCTGGTTTGAATCGTGTGATTCGTGCAGGTTATGATTTGTTAGGCCTACAAACCTACTTCACAGCTGGTCAACAAGAAGTGCGTGCATGGACAGTTAAAGTTGGTGCTACTGCACCACAAGCAGCAGGCGTGATCCATACTGACTTCGAGAGAGGTTTTATTCGCGCAGAAATCACCGCTTATGATGACTATGACAAACTCAATGGCGAACAAGGTGCTAAAGAGGCTGGTAAGTTCAGACTAGAAGGCAAAGACTACATCATGCAAGATGGTGATGTGGTGCACTTCCGGTTTAATGTCTAAGCATTTAATTTAAACATCGAAGAAAGTAGTGTTAAAGAAAGTATTTTTTTAACACTAAGTATTGACTAAATAGGGCTTGGCGGTTATCTTTCCGCTCCCTCAAATGGCTATGTAGCTCAGCTGGTTAGAGCAAAGCATTCATAATGCTGGGGTCGGTGGTTCAAGTCCACCCATAGCCACCATATATCCCCAAAAACCACCTCAAAAATCAAAAACTTATTTTTTGATAAGTTTTGAAAATTCCAAAGTCTGTTACATAGGCCGTATACAATCCCAAATATAC
Source organism: uncultured Arenicellaceae bacterium (assembly GCA_938002995.1). GTDB lineage: Bacteria > Pseudomonadota > Gammaproteobacteria > Arenicellales > Arenicellaceae > CALKZN01. Next base: position 15,663 of record CALKZN010000081.1, read on the forward strand.
AACCATTTCAACCATCAAGGACATCTTCAAAAGAGAGAAGTTTGCAAACAACTAAGAAATGAATCGCTCAGTAAATGGAGAGAATTGTGTGTTGCTGGATAGCTGTAGTTTT
>CALKZN010000082.1 GCA_938002995.1 uncultured Arenicellaceae bacterium
GGCAACGCTGATAGTGAGTGTTTTCATTAGTCTTTCTTTTTGCCCGTGAGTTGATCTTTCATGCCCACTAATTTAGTCACACTTGAGCCTAATCGCATCAATTTAACCAAACTTTTATTATTTAATTTCTGTAGTTCGTCAGCCCAACTAGTTAAATCATCAATCATGTCGTGAATTTCGGACATTTTTTTATGCGCATAATGTCCTTCTTCTGAAACGGGTGCATTCATCATTTCTGCGCGCAACATTGTCATAGTTGGCTCTAGTTCACGTTTACGTCGTTCTTCAAAGATTAGTCTTGCGACTTCCCAAATATCATCTGGTGTTTCATAGTATTCCTTGCGATCACCTGCAAAATGGACAGGCTTGATCAGACGCCATGCTTGGAGTTCTTTTAACCCCATGCTCACGTTAGAGCGTGAAATGCTGAGCGCATCAACTAAGTCATCTGCGTTAATCGGTTTTTCAGTGATCATCAAGAGCGCATAAATTTGGCCGACAGTTCTAGTCATGCCCCAGCGACTGCCCATCTCTCCGAAATGCGAGACGAATGCCTCAGTTTTAGGTGTCATTTTCATGTTGTTTGATCTGTGTGCGTATTTTTGAAGTTACAGAATTTTTTATTTTTACTGAAACTACACCCATTCCTTAGCTACTGCAAGCGTTAGTACTCTATGTAAGTAAAGCCCGTATTATCTGTAGTTGGGTCTGTTGCTCTGTTTCTTGGTAAGGTATTGCTGCTTGTTTACCCCATACAGGTGCAGGCCAAGCAACATCGTTTTTGAATCTAACAATGTGGTGAATATGTAGCTGTGGAACCATATTGCCGATTGTGGCGACATTGAGTTTGTCTCCCTGAAAGTGTTTCATCAATGTCTTGCTAACGAATAGTGACTCTTGGTTTAAGGTTTCTATATCATCAGTTTCAAGATCATAAATTTCTTTACAATCAGCTCGTCGTGGCACAAGTATCAACCAAGGAAATTGAGAGTCATTCGCCAGTAAAACGCGACATAAAGATAAGTCTGTCACGAAAAGAGTGTCTTTTTCTAATTGAGAATGGAGAGTAAACATAGTCGATGTGTATTGAGTAAACGTTGCAAAGTGGGTAAAAGAGTCTCTAAAGAATGCCTACATCAAAGATTATCACTGTTTTATTCACTTCGTGAAAACCCTTCAATGATTTTACTTAAAAAGTGCTTAAGCGAGTTAAAGCACCAAGAGTGCTCATTTGTTAATCTACTCAATAGTTGTGCTGCGACAATGCGTGAATACTCTTAAAGTTAGAACGAAGCATAATGCTAAAAATAAACTATCTCTGTTTTTAATTTCTTTATAACGTTTCTGACTAAATACCGATAGAATCAAATTTTCACACTGTTGTCAGGAAGCATTTTCATGGTTTTGGAACCTTTACAGCTCGGTATACTCGTTTTAGTAGGCATCATTGCCGGATTTCTGAATGTCATGGCTGGTGGTGGTTCGATGTTGGTGTTGCCGATCATGGTTTTTATGGGCATTCCCGGTAATGTCGCCAATGGCACCAACCGTATTGCGATGTTGGCTCAAAACTTAACGGCTGTTACAACCTTTTATAAGAAAGGAATATCAAACTTTAAGTTAAGTGTAACGCTAGGCCTCTGTTCTTTACCTGGTGCAATTTTCGGTGCTTATCTGGGAACCCAAATAGAAGGGAAAAGTTTTAATCTAATCCTGGCGGGCGTCATGATTGCCGTCATGGCTATGATGATTTTTACGCCTAAACCCAGTGAGGGTTCTGAGCAAGGTATGTCTCGAAATCGGATGATTTTGGGCCACTTTCTTATGCTTTTTGTGGGTTTTTGGGGTGGCTTTATTATGGCGGGTGTTGGCTTTATTATGCTTGCGGTGATGAACAAGGTCATGGGTATCGATTTGGTTTCTTCAAATGCGCATAAAGTTTTTATCGAAATTATTTTTACTGTTTTTGCCTTGGCGATTTTTGCGTCACAATTGCAATTACTTTGGTTGGCAGGTTTGTTTTTAGGTTTAGGCAATGCCATTGGAGGATGGTTTGGCGCACATTATCAAGCTGACAAGGGCGCTGATGTAGTTCGAAAGGTTCTCTATGTTGTGTTGGTGGTTTTTATTATTAAATTGATATTTTTCTCTTAACTTTTGTTATTAGTTTTTATATGAGCGGGTTTTTATGAGTCCCTTAGAGTTATTGTTGTTATTAGTGGTTGGCGTTGTTAGCGGATTCTTAAATGTCATGGCGGGTGGCGGCTCTATGTTGACAGTACCGTTGATGATTTTCATGGGTATTCCCGGACATGTTGCCAATGGCACAAATCGTATTGGTATTTTATTGCAGAATATAACTGCAGTGACGGCATTTTATAAGAAAGGCTTTTCTAATTTTAAACTGAGCTTAAGCTTGGCTGCGTGCACGATCCCCGGCGCCATGTTGGGCGCTTATTTAGCCTCCCATATTCAAGGCAAAGACTTCAATCGCTTATTGGTTTTTTTGATGATCATAGTGATGATCATGATGGCTACGGGTAATCGCAAAGATCCTAATCAAAAAACAGGAAAAGTTAGCTCAGGCAGAATGGTTGCAGGGCACTTATTGATGGTTGCAGCAGGTTTTTGGGGTGGTTTGATTCAAATCGGTGTAGGTTTTATTTTGATGCCGATTTTACATCGAGTTCTAGGTATGGATTTGGTGACTACAAACTCGCACAAGGTTTTTATTGCCTTAAGCTTTTCTGTAGCTGCTTTATTGGTCTTTAATTCTCAATTAGAACTATTGTGGTCAGCAGGTATTGCCTTAGCCATTGGTTCTTCGATTGGCGGGTGGTTCGCAACCAGCTTTCAAATTAAGCAAGGTGTCGGTGCTATCAAATGGGTGCTTAATATCGTTCTTGTGGCTTTTATTATTAAATTGTTGTTTTTTCAAAATTAACGTATTAATTAGATAGTACTACGGCCATAATCTCCACTATGTCAGACTTGATCAATATTCAAAATCTCAGCAAGGTCTATAGCAATGGCTTTAAGGCGCTTGATGATGTTTCTTTAAACATAAAAAAGGGTGAAATCCTTGCTTTGCTCGGCCCTAATGGCGCAGGTAAAACAACTTTAATCAGCGCTATCTGTGGACTGGTAAATCCTACTGGAGGCAAAGTCTCTGTCGCTGGCTATGACATCATTAAAGACTATCGCAAAACACGTGAATTAATTGGATTAGTGCCTCAAGAGTTGACCAATAATCAATTTGATACTGTCCTAAGCACGGTCAATTTTACCCGTGGCATGTTCGGTAAAAGCAAAAATGCTGCCCTAATTGAAGAACTGCTCAAAGATCTCACCTTATGGGAAAAGCGTAATAGTTTATTGATGCACCTCTCAGGCGGTATGAAACGCAGAGTCCTCATAGCCAAAGCATTAGCTCATGAGCCTGAGATTCTCTTCTTAGATGAACCAACAGCAGGGGTTGATGTTGAGCTTCGTCAAGATATGTGGCGTTTGATCCATAAGTTGCGAGAACGTGGCGTGACTATTATTTTGACCACACACTATATAGAAGAAGCCGAAGAAATGGCTGACCGCGTTGGCGTTATTGCTAATGGTAAATTATTACTAGTTGAAGAAAAAAGTGTTTTGATGGGTCGTTTAGGGAAAAAGGCCTTAACCATGGATTTAGTAACACCGTTAGAAAGCATTCCTGAATCCCTAAAAAGCTACGACCTTGAACTATCAAATGATGGGAATACTCTGAAGTATTCTTATGATAATCAAGGAGAAAGTACTGGGATTACTGCGTTGGTCCAAGCATTGTCTGAAGTGAATGTACGATTTAGCGATTTGCATACTGAACAAAGCTCCTTAGAAGAAATCTTCATAGATTTACTCAATGTACCAAATGACTCAAATCACATGGTGGAGCAAAAACAATGAACTTCCATGCCGTTAAAGCGATTTATGTATTTGAGATGGCCCGTTGGTGGCGCACCATTTATCAGAGTATTGTCTCTCCAGTATTAACAACCTCTTTATACTTTGTGGTATTTGGCTCTGCGATTGGTTCGCGTATTGCAGAGGTTGATGGCGTGGGTTATGGCGCATTCATTGTGCCGGGTTTAATCATGCTGTCTTTGTTAACTCAAAGTATCTCTTATGCCTCGTTTGCTATCTATTTCCCTAAATTCACCGGCACTATTTATGAACTATTATCATCGCCGGTGTCGTATTTTGAAATTTTATTAGGCTATGTAGGTGCATCGGCGACCAAATCTATTTTGATTGCTGTCATCATTTTATGCACCGCACGCTTATTTGTTGATTTTGAAATAGCGCATCCTTTTTGGATGGCTTTTTATCTTGTATTGACGGCGATTACCTTCAGTATGATGGGCTTTATTATTGGTATCTGGGCAGATAATTTTGAAAAACTTCAAGTCATCCCTTTGCTGATTGTGACGCCATTAGTTTTTCTAGGAGGTACATTTTATTCAGTCTCTATGCTTCCACCGTTTTGGCAAAAAATAACTTTATTTAACCCTGTTCTTTATTTGGTCAATGGTTTCCGTTGGAGTTTTTATGAGGTTTCTGATGTCAGTATCACAACTAGTACCATCATGATATTAAGCTTCTTGGCTGCGTGTATTGGGATTGTTTTCTGGATATTTAAAACAGGCTATAAATTAAAAACTTAATCGATTTATGGGAGCGTTAGTTTGTGTGTTTTTAATGAAATATGAACTACAAGTAGCTTAATAAAATTCCAACCGATAAGACACAAATCACTGAAAAAGTGACGACCATTCCAAATACTCGATAACGCAAATTTTCTTGTTTTTGGCTTACGCCATATGCATGAACTAAACGAGCAATGATAAAGGATACTCCAAAAAGATGAACCACTATTGCAGCCTTCCATTGTGTTTCAAAGAAAAATAGCAATAACAAGCCGATAGGGACGTATTCGGCGAAGTTTGCATGAACACGTATCACTTTAGTGAGTTTAGTATCTTGTCCAGTACCTAAAGCAACATTTTGTTGACGCCGGGTTTTAATCACGCGAATACTGAGAAAGATAAAAATCAATCCACAAATTGCTGCATATAAGGGAGTTATAAACATAGTTTTATTATAAAGCTATTATTTAAGTTCGTTTATTTTTTGCAAAATCTTTTCAGCATCTGCAGTCAGAGTTGAATAAGACTTTATATCCCCATTCCTCTGAGCATTCATGGCCTTTTCTAAGGTCTCTAAATATTGCTTATTCAGTTTTTCTTTTGGGTCTTTTTTAAGGAATTTAAACATCGTATATGCCAAAGTAAGTGAAAGAATTCGTACTTTGGCATAGTGCCTATGAAGACCATGTTAATTTAAATATTTAAAAGTGATTATTCTTATTTATTATTTTTTATAATGCGGATTTTTTATGGCGCGGATTTTTCGCTTTCAAGGCTTCTTTTTTCAAACGATGCTGTTCGCTAACATCAACAACATCACCGCCAATATGAACTTCACCACGCGATTTGGCTAGTTGAATTTGTTTTTCACGTTCAGCAAAGCGAGCTTTTTGTTCAGGAGATTTTTGGTCATAACAGCGGTGACAACTGACTCCAGGGGAATAGTGTTCATGTGTCTTTTCTTCTTCAGTTATGGGGTAGCGACAAGCGTGACATTGATCATAAGAACCTTTCTCTAAGTCATGATTCACGGCAATACGATCATCAAAGACAAAACACTCTCCATCCCAGTGGGTTTGATCTTGCTGCACTTCTTCCAGATATTTTAAGACACCACCTTTCAAGTGATAAACCTCTTCAAAGCCTGCTTGTTTCATATATGAAGATGCTTTTTCACAACGAATGCCGCCTGTACAAAACATAGCTACTTTTTTATGTATCTTAGGGTTTAAATTTTTTTCGACATATTCAGGAAACTCACGGAATGTTTCCGTGTCTGGATTGAGTGCATTTTTGAAGGTACCAATTTCGTATTCATAATCATTGCGAGTATCAATTAACACAGTCTCAGGATCTGAGATGATGGCGTTCCAATCTTGTGGGTCGACATAAGTGCCAACCACCTTGTTTGGATCAATACCATCAATTCCCATCGTGACAATTTCTTTTTTAAGTTTTACTTTAGTGCGATGGAAAGGTAGTTCATTGTGAACGGACACTTTGTACTCTAAATCAGCTAAACGCTCATCAGCTTTTAACCACGCAATAACAGCGTCCATATTCTCCCTAATACCTGAAATGGTGCCATTAATACCTTCTTCAGCAAGCAAGAGGGTGCCACGTACTTCCAATTTGAGCATGAGGTTTTTTAATGGGTCACGTAATTCCTCATAGTCCTTGAGGGTTACGAATTTATACAATGCATAAACCACGTATGGTGTGATTTTTTTTGGATCAGTTCTGCTACTGCTTGAATCGTTATGTGTCATGATATCTCTGCCTGTTCGAACGTAAATCGAAAGCTTAGAATGAATGATTAAATTGTATTTGATCGAAACCAGCGAATCGTCGCCTTTCGTTGCTTGCGGATTGTAGATAAAATTCATTCAGAAACCAACTGCCTTGAAATAATTATATTCAAATACCGATCTTCAAAACATTCAAAAACTATCTTTAGACACTATCACTAAACAATATGGCTTTATTTCCTCCAATAAATGACGATTCAACTTACTTCTCTATGTATGACAACGAGACTCCATGGTCACGATATGCGATCAAACCATTTCAATTAGAAAATGCTGAATGGCAAAGCATTGAACATTATTTTCAAGCAATGAAGTTTGATAATGAAAGTTATCGAGAGAAAATTCGTCTTGCCGAAACGCCACAAGCCGCAGAAAAGTTAGGTAATGCTCGTTTCAAAAAGAAACGTTCCGACTGGAAAGCGGTTGAAACAACAGTCATGACGAGAGCTATTTACACACAGTCTCGGACATATGAAGAAATTTCAGCTGCATTATTGGCAACAGGTGATGAAAACCTTGTTGAAGACAGTCAGTTTGATTATTTCTGGGGTTGTGGTCGAGATCGACGCGGTGAAAACCATTATGGTCAGGTCTTAATGAATGTACGCACTAAACTCCAAGAAGAACAAATCTAGTAGGTTAAGGTAAAGGTAGGTTTTTATGACTCAATTCATCACAAAAATTAGCGCTAACTTAAAAATAAAGGTTATTTTCCTAGTAATACTCAGCGCATTCGCAATTTCAGCTTGTAGTACTGATGCAGGTTTTCAAGCATCTTCAACCAAAGCGCAATCAAAATTAAACCAACAAGCAGTTGCTTCTGCTCACCCTCTGGCCACTCAAGCGGGTTTGGATATCCTTGATAAAGGTGGCAATGCCTTTGATGCAGCAGTAGCAGTCAGTGCAGTTTTGGCAGTTGTTGAGCCTAGTGGTTCAGGTATGGGTGGCGGTGGCTTTTGGTTGTTGCATCGTGAAAGTGATAACAAGCAAATCATGATTGATGGTCGTGAAATGGCCCCCAGCGCGGCGCATAAAGATATGTATCTTGATGCAAATAAACAAGTGGTTAAAGGCGCTTCCTTAAATGGGCCCTTAGCCGCAGGCATTCCCGGACAAGCGGCGGCACTTGATCATATTACTGAAAAATATGGTCGATTGACCTTGAAGCAAAACCTTCAAGCATCTATTGATCATGCGAGAAATGGCTTTCCAGCCAATAATCACATCGTCAAACATTTGAAGTTTCGTTCAAAAATTTTCAACCCAGAAGCAAAGCGTCTCTTTCTAAACAATGGAAGAATTCCAAAAGTTGGAACGATTATCAAACAAGCAGAACTAGCCACTACTTTAGAGTTATTAGCTGATCAAGGACGCAAAGGTTTTTACCAAGGCGATGTTGCCAAAAAAATGGTAGATTCAGCTCGAAATAGCGGTGGCATTTGGACTTTAGATGATTTGAAGAACTATAAAGTTATCGAAAGAGAACCAGTTAAGTTTCAATATCGAGGCGCAAATATCACTGCAGCTACTTTGCCTTCTTCTGGTGGGATTGTGCTTGGGCAGGTGCTGCAAACTATTGAAATGAAACAGCAAGAAACGGGTGAAAGTTCACCGCCGTCAATGCACTTAATTGTCGAAGCAATGCGCCGCGCCTATCGTGATAGGGCTTTGTATATGGGTGATCCAGATTTTATAAAAGTTGATCAAAAAACCTTATTAAGTAAAAAATACATAAAAGGCTTTACTACCGAAATTACCGATAAAGCAAGCAAAAGTGCAGACTTGTCCATAGAGCCTAAAGTAGGTGTCGACACTACACACTTTTCAATCATTGACCGTGACGGCAACCGTGTCGCTGCAACCTTGAGTATCAATTATCCATTTGGTTCAGGCCATGTTGCAGAAGGAACAGGTATTTTTCTGAATAATGAAATGGATGACTTTGTCAGCAAAGCAGGTGAGCCTAATGTCTATGGTCTAGTCGGTGGTGTTGCTAATCAAATTGAACCGGGCAAACGTCCCTTATCGAGTATGACGCCGACATTTGTTGAAACAGAAAATGGCGCAATTGTCATTGGCACACCTGGTGGAAGTCGTATTATTTCGATGGTTGGTTTGGCGATCATCAATATTCTTGATCGCGGCATGGATTTGCAAGCAGCGATTGATGCACCGCGTTACCATCATCAGTATTTGCCAGATACAATTCAGCTTGAAAAAGAATCAAACTATCCTGAGTTGCCTGATTTAAAAGCAAAAGGCCACACCTTCAAACTTCTGAATCGGCAGTATGGAAATATGCATGCCGTATCTTGGCAAAACAATAAAGGTGTTATTCAATTTGATGCAGCCAGTGA
>CALKZN010000083.1 GCA_938002995.1 uncultured Arenicellaceae bacterium
GCTGTTACAAGACACTTTAGAGCAAGCGGTTGCACAAAGACATCTTGTAAGAATACCAATGACTATTGCGATATTTGATCTAGATAATTTCAAAAAAATTAATGACCTGCATGGACATGATTTAGGCGATCAAGTACTACAAAGAATTGCTCATATATTTACCGATAGATGTCGCAAAGTTGATCGTATTTTTAGAATGGGCGGCGAAGAATTTTTGATATTTTTCTATAACACTGATAGCAGTGATGCCATCAATTTAGCTGAAGAACTTCGCATAAAAATACAAGAGATGGATAGCATTCCTGGCATACGAATTACTACGAGCGCCGGCTTAGCTACTTTACAGGAAAACGAGAATTGGAGAGCATGGGTTAAACGCTGTGATGAAAATCAATACCAAGCAAAATTACTCGGTCGCAATCGAATAGTGGTTTAACTCTAAAGTAGAGCCAACATCAAGCAAGCCCTACTTGATAATTTGATAAATATTACCTGAATCTGTAGTGGTGAAAATATCACCTTCCGGACTCTCAACAATATGTCTAAATCGTTCTGAAGATTCTTCAAAAAAGCGACTTTCAGCAACAAAATTATTATCACTATCTACAGCAACAACATTCAAATGACGCAATTTAAGCGCACCTGACAATAAAGCACCGCGCCATTCCGGAATTTTTTTACCACTGTAAACAAGCAAACTACCAGGTGCAATTGAAGGAGTGTAATAATAAACAGGCTGCTCCATACCTGTTTTAACGGCAGTTTTACTTACCTTGCGGTTAGAAATATATTCTCTTCCATATGAAATGATCGGCCATCCATAATTCTTTCCCTTTTCAATCAAATTAATTTCATCTCCACCGCGAGGACCATGCTCTATTGACCATAACTGCTTGCTTGCTTTATCAAACATTAACCCTTGAGGATTACGATGCCCATAACTCCATATCTCAGGCCTGACATTATCTTGCCCCACAAATGGATTATCTGATGGAATTGAACCATCTAAATTCAAACGAAAAACACTCCCTGAATGCTTATCTAAATCTTGAGAGTTTTCTCGTTCACCACGATCTCCCATTGAGAAAAATATATGCCCTTGTTCATCAAAGGTAATTCGACTTCCAAAGTGCCGTGTTCCATTTTGAGGGTTATTTGCTTCAAAAAGCACTTTCCATTGAGTAAGCTCCTCCCCATCAAATTCAGCTTTTGCCAACTTCAGTGTAGGCATATCGGTCTTCCCTTGTACCGTGCTTGCAGCAACATAAGTAAAGTAAAGCACTGTTGGAGAACTTGAAAAATTATTATTTTGTGAGCTTATCGGCCCCACTTTGACATCCAACAAGCCTCCTTGGCCTACTTGCATAATTTCTGGCAACCCCTCCACAATGGTTTGCTTCACTGGCGTATTGGAGAAATCAAGCAATGATAAAACACCTCTTTTTTCCGTTACTAACGCTAGGTCATTTGACAAAAAAGCCATGCCCCACGGAGTTCCTAGGCCACTAAAAACTTTTTTAAGGTGTAAAGATTCACGCGCAGCCGCATTACCTAAAATAAAAAAAGTAATTAATAAACACCCAAAAGTTACAATTGTTGAATTTTTAACTAGGCTCATTGTTCACCTTAATTTAAACTGACTGTCTTATAATAAGACTAATATAACAGTCAGCATATTACATAATCCTTTTTTAAAATAAGCAACGGCATGATTAGATTAAATAACAAAGAACAAAAACGACAGCTAGATTTCTACATGCTGTGTAAAACCTTTCAAGAGAGTGGTGTCAACACTGAAGAGAAAGCATTGGCACACAAAGAAAAACTAAAACGCAATGGTGTAATACAAGCTAGCGTGATAATTGTGATCTCAGTATTGATTGTTTTGATCTTTAAAGCCAACCCCATGACTGTATTAATGTTCGCTATCATTTTGCTACTCTACGTTTTCAGTTTCACTAACCGCGGACGCAATTACTTACAAAGATATATTGACGACATTATCAAACACCCTAATTTTGATCCTGAAATTGGAGGCTTTCCTGATATAGATGTAAATGCCGATGTTGATGTTGATGTTGATGTTGATGTTGATACTCCTCAGCAAGAACAAGAATCTAAAATCTAAAATCTAAAATCTAAAATCTAAAATCTAAAATCTAAGGCTGTGGTTTCACCCTTAAGATTCCAACCACGTTGTTGCGAATAATCTCGAAGTTTTTCCCACCTATTTTCAGTCCTTGGATGGCTGAGAAAAATTTCGTACTCATTTGCAGTTGTTTTATTAGCTTTTTTGGCTCCATCTGACAATTCACTAAAAACATCAAATAATTCTTTAGCTCCTTGGACATTTCCGTATACAGCATTAAGTGCATGCACTGCAGTTAAATCAGATTGTGACTCTTGATCACGAGAAAATTTCATCAAACCAAGCGTCATCGACTCATTGATCAGTAATTCACCCGCACCACTTCCAGAAGCTCCGGTCACAAAAGAAGCCAAGGTTAACATTGTCACACCTTTACCCATAGCAACGACAGGGTGCCGATGTTTTATATGAGCGATTTCATGGGCCATGACCATTGCCAAGGCATTTTCACTAGGCAACTTTTCAATCAAGCCTTTAAAGAAAAATACGTGCCCGCCCATTGTGGCAAATGCATTCACAGTAGCGTCATTGCTGTAATGAACCGTAATTTTCATACCTTCAGGCAAGTCCATTTTTGCTGACAATCTATCAGCCAATGCTTGTAGTTTCTTTTGCTGTGCAGACTCCTCAACGTTTAGCGCATCGATATGGCTAACCAGTTTCTCTTCATAGCTAAAAGGAATTTTTTGTGCGAAATATCCAACGCTATAACTCAACACTAAAACGGCAACAACAATAATCACAAGTAAACCAATCAGTAATTGTGAAAACTCTTTTAAAGGATGTTCCTTACTGACATTTATACCGTCTTCTATTTCTGGATTCTCAAAACGCATAAGACTTACTGAGTTGCCTTCACTGCGCTTCCATACACATAAACCTCAACAGAACCAATCGTATCGCGAGCACCTTTTGAAATAGACGCCGTTTCAAATTTAATATTAAAAATCATATTAGCATCAGATTCTTGAGCATGGGCTTTCATTCTCAATACCGCTTCACGTCGAGCCCGATCTAACAAAGACTCATATGTTTTCAAACGGCCACCCAGTAATTTACGCAACCCAGCAACAAATCGTTTGAAATAATCAATAGAAACAACCACATGACCGACAACCATTTGACCACCGCTTGCCTGCAACTCTGGTGGAATCAATTTAGTATCAAACAACAAGATACTTTTAAGTTCCTTTTCACGCTTCAAAATCGATTTGTAATGTTTTTTCTCAAGGTAAGTTCCGAAAAAATACCCCAGAGACAACAAAACTAATAGAAGAATTAAATCATACATAGTGATTTACCTATTTCTAAATTATCGTTCTTCAAGAACAACAGCGGTGCCATAAGCAAACAGCTCTGCTGCGCCTTGAGCAACAGAAGAAGTTGCAAAACGGATATTTAACACTGCATTGGCGCCAGTACTTTCTGCTTGAGCAACCATTCGTTGCAAAGCTTCATCACGAGCCTCTTGCATAAGCTCCGTATAAGCTTTCAACTCACCACCAAATACATTCTTAAAACTAGCTAAAATATCTTTCCCTGCATGTTTTGCACGAACCGTGCTGCCTTGAACCAAGCCTAAATGTTTCACAACCCGCTTGTTAGGCAATATCTCCAAATTTGATAACAACATAACTACTCCAATATTCGTTTAATTCCACATTCATTTGAAAGCTAACTGTAACGTAAATGTTCGCTGTAAAGGAATATTAAATAAAATGTATTGTTGATTATTTCTTAACGGAGTTGACTGAAAAAATCACATCATGCACACTCGTCGAATGAACATTAAAACCACATCAATTCTGAAGCATCTCTTGTCAGTGCGCATTCGTGCATTGTGCTTAATTCTGTGGCCAGAGTAATTTATTCTTATCAAAAAATTTAAAGCCGCAGAAAAATCTGCGGCTTTTTTTATGCTTTTAACCATCTAATTTTGTATAGAAACACTTATTTATAGAAGACAAAACAGAAAAATACTATGTCAGTATACCTTGCCTATCTTGCCGTCATCATCATATGGTCAACAACACCATTAACTGTGCAATGGAGTACAGAAAGTGATCCATTTTTTGCTGTCGCCATTCGAATGATGCTTGGAATTATTGGTTGTTGGCTATTTATCGCTATTAAGAAAATTAACATTCCTTTTTCAAAAAAAGTCATACCGATTTATTTGGTCACAGGCATTTCACTATTCCTAGCGATGAGTTTAGTTTATTGGTCAGCTCAATACATCCCATCAGGCTGGATATCAGTATTGTTTGGCTTGTCGCCAATCATCACGGCTATTTTTGCCACACTATTTTTAAGTGAAAACAATCTAAGCTTATTCAAAATAATTGGCATGATGTTAGGTTTCACTGGTTTAGCGCTAGTTTTTTCATCAGGCTTACAATTCAACGCCACCGCTATCTGGGGACTCATCACTTGCCTAATGGCAGTAATCATCACCGGTATTAGCGCCGTCTTGATCAAACAGCTAAACATAGATGCACAGCTGTCTGGCATACAAACGAATATCGGCGGTTTAACAATTGCGGTCCCATTTTTCATCGTCAGCTGGCTATGGTTTTCTGACACAACCATCCCTGACATACCTCTTCGATCAGGAATTAGTATTGTTTACTTAGGATTTATAGGCACGACCGTAGGATTTTCCTTGTATTACTTTTTGCTCAAAAACTTGGAAGCAACCCGAGTATCTTTGATCGCACTGATCACACCGATAACCGCATTAATACTTGGTAGCTGGTTAAACAACGAACCTATCATCGACAAAGTATGGCTAGGCGCAGGATTTATCTGTGCAGGCTTAATATGTTTTGAATTAAAGAAGGAGGAAAAATCCAAAAAAGTAAAACCAAACGTTATTCACTAACACGCATCGGAACAAGTTTTCCATACGTCAAACAACGCCACAACCATTCTAGTGGCCCAAATCGAAATCGTTTCATCCACCAAACAGACAAACTCAACTGAATCGCCCACACACACAAAACTATCAACAGCAATTCAAAACGACTAAGCCGGCCAAAAAGAGCAAGGCCAACACCTGTAAATAAAAATACGCCAATCATTGATTGCGCGATATAGTTACTCAACGCCATTCTACCAACAGCCTGCAAGGCTATTTGCAATTTCTTAAAATGAATAGACTGGACATTTTTCACCCAAGCGACACATAACATTGCATAAGCCAATGTCATCAATGGCGTAGCAATATTATTAGCTACCCTGCCGATAATTGCTGAGTACGAAGCTTGCCAATCGTGAGAATAGTTCAACCAGAGCCCGTAATATGCAATAGTTACTCCTAGCAGCATGCCTATAGCACTGATTTTAAAGTGCGCCGCCGTTGCATGTTTACTCAGGTTCGATAAAAAACCAAATTGATACATACCCATACCCACCAACATCATCCCAAATGACCGAGCGAACCCTTCAAAAAAAAGCGCATTGCCGTACCAATACTCGATTGAATTTTCATCATCTACAACTTCTAGAAAACCTAAATTATTAAGTATAAATGAGCCGTAAGAGGGAATGTGCATCCATTCTATTTGCCCACGGACACTTTCTACAGATGGCCTCCAAAGCTCCTCTAACTCATTCAATTGTTCAGGAGCAAAACTTACAACACTAGATTGCATAGATATCAACATAACTACAGGAACATAAAAAATCACCAAACCTAACAAAATTTTCCATTGAGGTTTTAATCTGGCAAACAATAATAAAAACATGGCACAAAAGCCGTATATCAGAAGGATGTCACCGATAAATAAAAAAATGGCATGTAAAAAACCAAATAACATCAACCAACCATTACGAATAAAATAAAACTTTAACCCTTGGTCTTGTTCGCGTAATTTCTCCAAAAACAACATAGTGCTCACACCAAATAACAAGGAAAATAAGCCCATCATTTTCTGATCAACAAACACGTGAAGCACAGAAAAAACTATATCGTTTATTGTCCAAGCTGTTGAAAGTCTCTCGGCTTCGGATAAGTACCAATTTGACACATCAAACGCAAACGGGTTGGTATACGCTTCCAGCGGGTATGCCATAGCGACAATATTCATCAGAAAAATCCCCAATAAGGCTAGGCCGCGTAATAGGTCAATTTCAGTAATTCGTTCCATGATTTATTAAATAATATTCCAAAAAGTTCATTTCGTAAGACATCATTAATATGCCACACCTATTACTTACAATCCTGTTACACAAGCCTAGATCAGACTAGGAGTTTTAGAGACAATATGATGAAAAATTTAAATACAGATCAATTTTTTAAGAATTTTTCCGCATTTTTTTGAAACCGAGGGAAACGGCGTTCCACACTCTTATTTCCGGATTTTCCGATACTGCCTAGGTTTTGCAATGCATAAGCAACGCGATTTCGACGCTTCCAATGATCCTCGGCATACCATCTTGACAGCTTGGTATAAATCTCTGTTTGAACCCACGGGCTAATTTCTGGTAGGCGTGTATCTAACACGCGTTCCACCAATGCGATAGATTCATCTGGGTTCCCATCCCTTCTGAGCCTACTTGATAACTCAAGTGTCACCCTTGCCACCGTATCTGCAGGCGCACAATTGGCACAACGAGTGATATTATTTTTGTGATGACTGAAATTTGCCACTAAAAAACGTTTGATTTTCAAACTATGTTCACGAGTAGCTCCTGTGTCCATCAACCAAAGGCATTTCACAACAAGTTCCTCGTCGGAAAAATAATTTTCAATGGCACGATAGCAAGTCTTATAAAATTCTTGATTATTCGCCTTCAACACTTCTTTGCTCTCACAACAACGTTTTTTGGATTGCCATACTTTGCTCACTTCTGCGGAAGTAGTCGCAATCGGCGCTTCAACACTGTCATACCAAGAAGGCTTAGGGATTGCTTCCTGAAAATGTGCAACAGTTAGATCGCCTATAACCTTCGTAGGTGTTGATGAATACTGAGAAGGAGTGTGTTTAGGAGGTGAGTACTTTATGGATGAGGGTTTAGATTCCGAGGCTTGAGGCTCAGAAACTACTTCTTCGGCTCTCGCAGCTCTCAGCTTCACTCTTGCAGTGTCTGGACTAGTACTTTCTGGAGTATCATCGAAAAATTGCTGATAAATCTTATATACATCAGAATTCTTCACTGTCGCTTCGAATTTGTCAGCATCTCCAAAACGATTCAAGCCATAAATTCCTAGTAAGATGATAATGATAATAGTAAAAAATCGATCTTTCATTGTTTATCTGACCTTGTAACTGAATAATATTCATTTGTATTTTATCTGCTAATCCATAGTACTGGACTTAGTCATCAAACCCTAAAAATTACTTGCTTAGATATTTATTTAAAATTCGTCCCATAAAGCGTTCCTTTTATTGCTTTGACAAAAAAAACAATGCAAGTCACGACTAAACTGGCATAAAGAACAATCAACCAAACTCCATCCATGTCGACACACAATCGATTATTTAAACAATTATTCGAGACCAGCATTAATGATAACCACCCTATTATCAAATAGGCCATAGTTGAAAGAAGAACAAACACCAACAACCTTCTTAGCAAGCTAGCTTTTTCTCCTTCTACATAGCGCTCTCGAGGCTTCCTTATTCGCCATTCAAGGGCATCGTCTGCGTTTTTAAATGCAACAACTGAGCCTGACAAAACATCATGCAATACACGGTGTTTACGATTAACAAACATGAAAAGAAAAGAAAAAACACCACATAGAATCTTTAAAAAAGTGCGTATCAGTGCTTTAAAGAAGTTGATATTTTTATGTGTCTTAGCATCAACAACTCTGATACCAAGACAATGGTGACCTATATTGCCGCCTGAAAAACTCACTAAAATTGGTTCAAATAACACAATAATGGCAACAAAAATAACTCCCTTTACTGCCCCAGAGATATCTCCTAAAAGACTGACAATGAATGCTGATAAATAAACCAAAAAAGTTAAAAACAATAAATCAATCAAATAGGCGCGAAGCCGTAATGAAAAAACAGGAAATTTAATTGATGTAGAAGTCATCTTTGAGATTTAAAAAAATCAGGTTAAGATATTATT
>CALKZN010000084.1 GCA_938002995.1 uncultured Arenicellaceae bacterium
GGTCTCAGAAATAAAATCTGATCCAATACGGTTTGACACTGCGTTAATCCAAAATTCAGTTGTGCCAATAGGGTTATTTAATCGTTGATATGCCCGAAGAGTGATTCCTTCAGCACTTTCAGCTAACCAAATACTATCGTGCTCTAGCCTAACCATACTTTGAGGGACAGGTAAAGAAATCGGTTTTTGTCCAACTACCACCATGCTTTCAAATGGAGACAATCTATTGATCCATTGAAAACTCTCATCTTCTTGCCTTAATACTTTGCCATTGAAAGGTTGTCTTGGGATCACTTGGAATGTAATTTTTGAATATTTTGCCAACTTATCCAAGACCTGTACTTCGTTTTCGAGCCTTTCGATTTGCATATTCAGGCGTTGAATTTCAGACAACAGTTTAATTTTTTCTTCTTCTTTTGTGCTCAATGCAAGTAGAGCAATAAGTCGGTCGCGTGCAATGACACTGGTCTTAAGTCGCAATTCTCGATCAAAATACTTATCAGTTATATCTTCAGCTGTAATGCTCTTTATAACTGGATCAGCGAGTTTAAGAAACTGCTCGTATACCGAGTGAAATTGATCAACAGGAACACGAACAACAAGGTTTGAGTCCGTCCTGCTTTCGACATAGCCATCAATGCTCTCCACTAAAATAATTGCTTTTTCAACGACATCATTAGGCTTAGTTGCTTTGCTTTTTATCAAGCCGTTGTAATAGATTTTTCGGTTGTGCGGTTGGCCCTGGGAAATGTCTTTAGTTTTCTCTGCAGCTGGACTAGAGCTTTGTGAAATATCCTGCGAAGAGGTAACCGTTAGTTGCTCTTGTCGCTTTGATCCGGCGCAACCCGTCACAAGCAATAGAATACATAGATAGAAAAAAGTTCGAAATAACATTTTTGATTCAATAACTATTATTTATTTGAAGGCTCAGAAAAACAAATAGGGTATGGGGCATATTTTTTGTTATTTAGGCTCGATCCTTTATGGCGGCTTAAGCTTAGAGTATGTTTCCGAGCTATTTAAAAATCAAGTTAGTAATAAAAAATGGAGCATTAATTGAGTTAAAACTTCGGAGTTCGAAATAAGGCAATAAAACCACCAATCACTGGCAAGCTACACGCTAGCCAATTCAGGCCTAATGGGCCATTCCCGCTCACTCCGCCTCCTGCTAATAATGCTAAGCCTAAACTCATTAAGACAGCTGCGATTAGCAGTTGAGCTAGAGAGACATTTTCACGTGGTTTGCCAGTTATTATTTTTTCTATGAGAAGGAATAACGGCAATAATGCTAGCATAAAGACTAAAAATGCGATGACCCACACTGGGCGGAATGCCCACCACTCTGCTGATCCTGGGAGCATTAATAAAACATTGGGAAGCAACCAAAAGCAAGCGCCGATCAGTAGCATCATCACGGTGCTGTGCCATAAGAATACTGGCATGATCAAACCATTAATCAACACGGTGCCTGTCCATGCGCTGCCTTTCGCCAACCATTTGCGCGCGATATTTTCTAGCGATAATAAGAAGCCGATTTGCATCAATCCAAGTGCTAATAAAGTGATTTTTGGTGGTGTTGTATTGCTGAGTTCCTGACTAGGAACGCCAACTAGGCTTAGCGGATATGGGCCATATATTGTTAATGCCACCAGTGTGACAGCGCCGCAACAACCTAGAATAAACATTTTCAATGTGCCACTCAGTGAGCCTTGTTGCCAAGCGTAGCCCATTTGATGAACAGCGCTCCAGACAAACAAATAGTTGAACCAACCAAGCCATTGAAGTGATGTGTTGAAAAAGATCAGATCGCCAAGAATAGCCAATACCATCGGAGTGATAATGCTCAGGTAGCCAAAGCGATGCCACGCCTGACGAGACAAGGGCACCAACATGACGATGACAAAATAAATCGCTAAAAACCAAACGGGTACTAGTGCGACTTGCGAACCAATGCCTATGACGGTGGCAGATATACCGAGCACAAAGCCGATAATACCCAGTAGGCTCCAGAGCAATATCAATGGGATTACTGGTCCAAGTAGTCGGCGCATTCTTGACTCTAACCATTGGGGGTATGATTGCCCACGTTTTTGTGCGCCATCCCAAGAGACGCCGTTGGAAAAGCCACCGACAAAGAAAAATACCGGCATCACCTGAAATATCCAAGTGAGCCAACGCGACCAGGGTTGGATATCCAATAAGTGTTCTATTCGCGGTGAACCTGCGTCAAGATACGGCGCAGCTAAAATCCAATGACCCAAGACAACGGCGCTGATTGATAGCGCACGTAATAGGTCAACATAACGATTTCGTTCTTCTGGCGTTGCCGCAGCCATTTCTGCTGCGCGTGCCCACATTCCTAGTTTTGCCATAATCTACTCTTAGCCTATTTTCATCCGATGTCCCTTTAATGGACTTGATTCTACTGCAAATAATGAATCTCAGCATCTTATAGTTTTATTCAATAAATCATCAAGAAAATACAAAAAGTGCATTATATGAGCACTTTTAGTTAGAATTTTTCGACTTTTATGGATTGTGTTTACTTAAAAGTGCTGTTTAAGCATTCTCCACGTTCTGTTATTCAATACACATTCACATGAATGTAGGAGCATATTATGAACAGATTAATTAATTATTTTAGCAAGGCCGTCGCTACCGTCGGCTTGATCGCAATTAGCACAACGGTCAGTATGGCCAGTGGCTTACTCAGCGCCAAGGGGTCTAATACTGATCTTGAAATTCAAGATCATAAGGTCAATGTCTCTATAGATGACGGTTATGCTATTACCACGGTTGAAAATACCTTTTACAACCCGTCAGCTAATAAGCTTGAAGCGGTCTACGAATTTCCAGTTCCGAAAGATGGTACTGTCGTGGAATTTACCGTTTGGATTAACGACAAGCCTGTGATTGGCGAAGTTGTTGAGAAAGAACGGGCCAAACAGTTATACCAACAAGAAAAAGCCGCTGGCAGAACAGCGGGCTTAACTGAGAAAAAATCATTTTATCGATTTGAATCCAGCGTCTCACCAGTGTTGCCGCAAAAAACAACGCGTACTCGTTTGGTCTATATGCAAGCAGTCGAGACCGAAGGTGGCATAGGCCGTTATGTCTATCCCCTTGAAGAAGGCGGCACTGACCAAGAAAAGCTCGATTTCTGGCAGACGGACGAGAAAGTTCACGGCAGCTTTAGTTTTGACTTAAATCTTCGTTCGGGCTTTCCAGTAGACGCAGTCCGTGCTCCAGCGCATCCACATGCAATGGTTAGTAATAGTGATGCAAACAACTGGAATGTATCAATTAATAAAACAGGTGTTGCAAACGCAGCGGCTAATACAAAAGAAGTCACTGGTGAAATTAGCGTAGACCCAAGCACGGTTGATCAAGCTGAACGCAATGCTGTTTTTAGTGACTTGAATGAGCAAGATCAGCATAGCGCAGCATCTAACAATACTTTAAATCAAGACCTAGTTATTTACTGGCGCTTACAGCCTAACTTGCCGGGTGCTATTGAATTGGTCACCCACAAAGAAGCGGGTGCTCGTCGTGGTACGTTTATGTTAACAGTGACTCCAGGCATCGATTTGCAGCCAATCAAAGAAGGTCGAGATTGGGTGTTTGTCTTAGATCAATCGGGTTCAATGGGAGGCAAGTATCAAACATTGATGGATGCAACTGGGCAAGCATTATCTAAACTGCGTAGCAATGATCGTTTTAAAGTGCTTCTATTCAGCAATCATATCACCCAAGTGACGAAGGGCTGGACCAGTGCCGACAAATTGTCGGTTGATGAAGTGAGCAATGCTTTAAGCCGTACACAGGTGCAAGGCGGTACAAACCTTTATCAAGGTCTGCAAGCAGCCATTAATGGCCTTGATAGTGATCGTACTAGCAGCATTGTGTTAATTACTGATGGCGTTGCTAATCTGGGCAAAACTGAGAAGAAAGACTTTTTAGACTTGATGACTCAACACGATGTGCGTCTTTTTACGGCAATTATGGGCAATGGTGCAAATCGACCATTGTTGGATAGCATGACTAAAGTATCACAGGGTTTTGCTACTAGCATTTCAAACAGTGACGACATTATTGGCGTCATGATTGGTGCCATTGAAAAAGTGAAATATGAAGCTTTGCATGATATTAACTTGAGCATCAAGGGCCTAAAAACTAGCGATCTTGTGCCAACTCAGCCAACAACGTTATATCGCGGTCAACAGATGGTGATGTTTGGTCATTATTTTGGTGATGAAGAAGCGGAAGTTGTTTTGAACGCTAAAGTGTCAGGTGAAGCAAAGCAATATCGTTCAACATTTTCGTTTCCAAAAGAATCGACTGAAAACCCTGAAATTGAACGGTTGTGGGCTTATGCGCAAATTCAAGAGCTAAAAAACAAAGCTGATTATTTAGGAACAAGTACTGAAGACTATCGTTCTGCCATTGTTGAAACAGCGGTTGAATATGGATTGGTCACAGACTTCACTTCAATGCTTGTGATGAGTGATGAACAGTTTGAAAAGAACGGCATAGCACGTAATAACCAAACGCGACGTACGACTGAAAAAGCGGCTAAAAGCGTTCGTCAAAAATCAGCAGTCAAAAGTAATCGTGTTGATCAAAAAGCTCCTGCGTTCAGTGGCAACCAAACTAACTATACTAAAAGTCCTACTAGCGGTGGCGGAGGAAGCGGTGCGATCAATCCATTGTCGTTGATCATGCTATTGCCATTAATGTTTGCATGGTTCCGTCAACGTCGAAGAGTTGTGAATAAAGCTTCGTAAACCCAGAAACAGTGGCCTGCTTTAAATGGAGGTAAAGCAGGCCACATTTTTTATGAAATAAGTCATTTTTACTAAATATAGTACTCACACAATTAATAAGTCAGTCTCACTATGATTAAATTCCCAATCGCAACCCTATCTATCAGCGTAGTGATCATTGGATTGTTTATGTTGTTTGGAGAAGCTCCAGCAACATTAATTTGGCAAAGCGATGAATTGAATGTTTGGCAATTATTCAGCGCACATTTCGTGCATATTGGCATTGAACACCTTTTCTGGAATTGCTTCGCTTTCATCGTCTTGGGCAGCATCATTGAACAACATTCCATCAAACGATTGATGCTGGCATTGACGGTTGGCTGCACTGCTGTAAATTTCTATTTATTTGTCCTATTTGATCTTTCTGCCTATGCAGGTTTGTCAGGAGCGCTAAATACATTATTGATTGTCGCGCTTTATCAAGTCTCTAAGGTGCCCGGATATAAAGCCGCCGCATGGCTAAGCTTTATGATCAGCGTTACCAAATTGATTTACGAATGGTCTACAGGCAACACTGTTTTAACATCACTAGCATGGCCTGCAGTACCAGAGGCGCATTTTGCAGGGCTCATTGGTGGCTTGTGCTTATGCTTGTTATTTACATGCAAATCTAAGCTTAGCGATGATTCACACAAAGCAATTCAGGAAAGAGAACAGAAAATCGCTAAGAAGAATACGCAACAATTTTTATCCGTATAGGTTTGCTATAGTGACGCTATAAGCTGCTCAATTTATACATCCATTTAAACAAACAAATCTTTATTTACTATGGCACGCTCAAATAAAATTGTAGACCTGCTCAAAAAAGAACTGCGCTCACAAGGCATGAATTATCGGCAATTAGCCCAACAGCTAGACTTGTCCGAGTCGACCATCAAGCACATGTTTTCAAGCAAGAATTTTTCACTCAATCGCTTAGATAAGATATGCGAAATACTGGGTTTTGAGCTCACTGATCTCGTTGAAAAATTTCAACAACGCCAACCAAGAATTGAACGCCTCAGTTTAGAGCATGAAAAACAGTTAGTCTCAGACTTGCCATTGTTGCTAGTTGCCTACTGTGTCACAAACTTTTGGACCATCGATGATTTTTTACGAACCTACAAAATTAAGGAACACGATTGTATTCAATGTCTAGCAAAGCTAGATCGAATGAAAATCATCGAACTACTTCCTGAGAACCGCATCAAACTACTAATCGCCAACAATTTTGCTTGGCATCGTAACGGCCCGATTGAGAAGTTCTTTCGCAAAGAAGTACAAGGCCGATTTTTAAGCAGCGATTTCAACGCAAATGATGAGCTACGCGTGGTTAAGATAGGTGACTTAACCAACAAATCGATCATGCAAATAATCGAACGTCTCAAGAGTTCAGGTGATTTATACGACGAATTACAACGTGAAGATCGTCGCCAAACATTTGAAGATTGCCACGGCACCAGCATGGTACTAGCCATTAGAAAATGGCAATTCGAAGCGTTTAAACAATTTCAAAAGTGACGGCTTTTTGGTTTTCATGCACTTCATGTACTACAAAATCACGCATGTATGCGACCTTTGTAATAGACTAATTTTACCTAGTTTACCGATTACTTTTTAATCTTCTCTATCGCTAGCTTTGCACCTTTATGCCTTTTATCCGCACCTTTTCGAAACCAAACTAATGCTTGCTTATTATTTTTTCTAATCAGTATTATTGACTGCTAATACTGTATCAATTTCAGGCATAAGTTCATCGAGTTTTTCTTGATGAGAAAAATAGCGTGTAAATAACTTTGCGAAATACGGAATTGTTAGGCAATCTTTGCTGCCGAAGCCGTTGAAGCAGTATAGGTTTTGTGTTTCGGATTATAGGATTTTCTACTTATGCATAACTTATATGGGGGATTACAATATGAGCCCCACTAAGTTCGACTATTTCTAGATGGGTCTTAGTTTAGTCTTGACTATTTTACGATCCTGCCTAAAATAGTCTGAATGGAACGTTTATACAAGCACATATTGCAGACACATTTTTTAGAGAATAATCAGATAGCAATTGTCTCAGGCGCAAGACAAGTGGGTAAAACAACGCTCGCGCGGGATATCCACAATCCAGACAATGTTTTTTATTTAAACTGGGATGATTTTAATGATCGTGAATTGTTACTAAAAGGCAGTCAGTCTATTGCGGAGTATGTTGGTTTAGACAAATTAACATCTCAAAAAAGTCTTGTGATTTTCGATGAAATTCATAAGTTTTCAAAATGGAAGCAGTTAGTAAAAGGATTTTATGACAGGTATGGAAAAGAGTGCCATATTCTTGTCACAGGCAGTGCTCGAATGGATGTGTTTAAAAAAGGTGGTGATAGCCTTATGGGTCGGTATTTCAATTATCGCTTACACCCATTGTCAGTGAGTGAACTACTGAACAGGCCTTTGCCTACAACAGAATTACATAAACCTTCTCAACTGGCTGGTACCGATTTTCAATCTCTATTATCTTTTGGTGGTTTTCCTGAGCCTTTTCTTAAAAAAAGCGAGCGTTTTTTTAACCGATGGAGCCAGTTGCGTGAACAGCAACTTTTAAAAGAAGATATACGTGAACTAACGCAAGTGCAAGAATTAGCCCAGCTTGAAACATTGGCTATCTTGTTGAAAGGTCAGATAGGACAATTAACAAGCTATACAAGTCTGGCTAAAAAAGTGCGTGTTTCGGTGGATACCATACGCCGTTGGATAAAAATCCTAGAATCCCTTTATTATTGTTATTCTATTCGCCCATGGACAAATAATGTAGCGCGCTCCTTGCTGAAAGAACCTAAATATTATCTCTGGGATTGGTCACAATGCACTGATATAGGGGCACGCAATGAAAATTTTATCGCATCACATCTATTGAAAGCCATTCACATGTGGACAGATCAAGGCATAGGAAAGTATGAACTATATTTTCTGCGTGATAAAGATAAGAGAGAAGTTGATTTTTTAGTCACTAAAAATCAAAAACCATGGTTCATGGTGGAAGTTAAATCGTCAAATAACGACAGGCTTTCGCCTCACTTAGAGGTATTTCAGAAACAGTTAAATGTTGACCATGTTTTTCAGGTTTCAATAGATAGTGATTTTATTAACAAGGATGTATTTTCAATTCACAGGCCCACTATCGTACCCGCCAAAACATTTTTGTCACAGTTGGTGTGATGCACCTGATAATCTATTAATGATGATAATTTTTATTTGATTTTCTATTCAGAACTATTAATAACCAATACAGTATCAATTTCAGGCATAAGTTCATCGAGTTTTTCTTGATGAGAAAAATAGCGTGTAAATAACTTCACGAAATACGGAATTGTTAGGCAACCTTTGCTGTCAATACCGTTGAAGCAGTATAGGTTTTTATGCTGCGGATACACTCCGATGAATTGTTTAGGATTTATTGTTATATATCTGTCACTAGGGTGAGTGTAGTCACTCTCAAGTCCGCATACTTGCTTTAATAAATGACGGTTGCTTTTTGATTAGTCTTTGCGGCATCAATTGATATATTGGTTTGACTATTATCTGTCAATGATGCATTTGCTTCTTTAGCAGCATCGGAGTGATTATATGCAGCAGTAACTCGGCGTTCTGCAGTAAATAAACTACTCCGTTGCTTGCGGCGGGATAGTTTATTCAAAAAATTTATAGTGTTTTTTGATGGATTGATGAATTTCCCAGGTAACAATTTGGTCGCATTGGACAGTAACAAAATCTCCTGGTGAAATATTAACCTTGTCACCTAGTGAGGATGTAAGTGTTGCTTGTCCATCAACTATAAAAAAAGACTCTGTCTTTTCTTGGTCATGATCAAATGTGCAAGGTTCTTTGGTCCATATAGGCCATTGAGTCACTTCTTCTAGTTCTGTGGAATTTAAATTTTTTATAGTAATCATAGCGTGATTTTTATTTAGTAAAGTTGATGGTTATTTTTTGCAACGTTTATGTGATAAATACGACAAATCGTTCAAGAGAACTTTACCTCTAAAGCATCTCTAGCTTCAAAATATTTGGTAGTGATGGTGACTCCGACTTGATAAAAACGATGAAAATGAAACTTATTGTAAGGCGTGGTTGGAATCGACATATCTTGCTGTTTTTTTCCTAAAACGCGTTCTGATAGAATTCTACCCATGACTGTTCCCATGGCGATCCCTCTACCATTACAGCCCAAGCCGGCTAAAATGCCTGGTGCAGGCTCATGTAAATGAGGTAATACATCTTTAGTGTGAGCGATTCTGCCGCCCCAAAAAAACTCAAGATCTTGTGGTTTGAATTGAGGGAAAACGGCTTCAAAAGCTTTGTGAATTCTATCCCTGTCAGAACCCACGCACAGTTCTGAAGTGCCTAAGCTTCCCAAAAGGATTCGGTTTCGGTTATCTTTTCTGCCATAGTAAATTACCCTGCGAGTGTCGGATATCGTGTGGCCCTCAGGTAATACATGAGAATATTCTTCATCACTTAGGGGGCGAGTGGCTGCTTGTACACTTATCAAAGGGATAATTGTTTCTTTTAAACCTTTTAAAGAATCATCAGTATATCCATTGGTGCAAAAAACAACCCAATCACTATTAACTACAGCTGTATTTGTAGTTAATTGCCACGAAGAACCTTTTTTTATAACCTCTGTCACTTCACTATCGCGATATATTTTTGCGCCATTCTCTAGGGCAACGCGGGCTAATTCTCTAGTATAGGATAAAGGATGTAAAGATCCACCTGACTTAACTCTCGTAGCATAAGAGTAGCCTTCTGAGCCTAATAAGTGATGAAGTTCATTTCCTTCAACGCTGTCGATATCAAGTCCTAAGTCAGACCAATTTTTAGCCATTTTTTCCAGATGTGGAATAGCTATTCGGCTGTGTGCTCCTCGAAGCCAGCCGTTCCGCTGGGCATCACATTTGAGGTCATATTGCTCGATAATATTAAACACTTCATCTGCTGAATTAATGTAATTGTCTAGCATTCTCGGTCCAAAAACTGGACCTAATTGGTCTATGATCTCATTCGGTTGTGCATGTGCTAAGGGGTTTATTTGTCCTCCAGATCTACCCGAAGCGCCCCAGCCAGGTTCATGCTTGTCAAGAACAGCAACGCTTAATCCTTTTTTTGTAAGTTCTAAAGCAGTGCGCAAACCTGTAATCCCAGCGCCAACTATTGTGACGTCAAATTGTACTGAGCCCTCTAGTGTTTCTGTTTTTGGAGGGTTAATTGCTGTATGTTGCCAGAGACTCTGATGATTTTGTCTGAAATTAGACATTGCGTATTTCTTCTCTTAATTAATGAATTTATGACGGTGATTTTAGCAGCATATTTCACGTGAAAAACTTCGCTGATAGAATTGTTTTTCGCTATATAGCATCAAAACTGAAGCTATAAAGGCGCATTAGTTTGCGCTTAGAGTTAGGGTGGATAAACTCGAATTTCTTGCAACATCTATGCTGGAATTTAGTTATAGTTATCTTAAAGTTAGTTAAAAGCGTACTCATCAAACTCATGAGCAATGAAATAGATTCAAATAATTTTTCAAGTAATTTAAAGTTTTTGTGTGGCTTCTACAGTTCTATTTCTGAAGTCTGCAGGAAGCTAGAAATAAACCGACAGCAATTTAATCGATACCTTAGTGGTAAGTCTTTCCCTTCTTATAAAAACTTTAAGAAAATTTGTGATTTTTTCGGTATAGAAGGCGAAGAGATAATAAAGTCGCCTTATGAATTTCAGCAGCTCACTGGGCTGCCTAACGCTAATGTAAGTCAGGCAAATAGCGCAATTCCCAAGCAATTGGCAAATATTATTACTCCTCTAATGAAGAGTTCAATGCAGCAACTTGAACGTTACGAAGGTTATTATTATCGATATTTTTATTCGTTTAGTTTTCCTGGATATATTTTTCGCTCTTTCGTAAAGATATATAAACACGATGGTTATTATTATGTGAAGCACATTGAAATTTCGAGTAAAAATGATGCCCTATCAATTCCTAGATTGACAATTAAGTATTCTGGGATTGCCTTCTTTTTAGCTGAAAGGCTGTTTATTCTGGAGGCAGAACCTACCTTGGAATCAACAATTTCAGAAGCAATTTTAACACCCAACTATCGGCCGAATAGCCGGTATATTTCTGGGTTGGTAATTTGCGCATCATCTGGGAGCTCTCATCAGCCTAGCGCTGGAAGAACTGTTTTTGAATTTTTAGGCAAGAGTGTTGATGTTAGAAAGTGTATGAAAAAGTGTGATTTATTTCACTGTGAAGATGAACGAATACCAGATAGTATAAAAAAACTTATCAAAAATGAAATTGAAGATGAGCAATTTACATTTCATTCCAGTTCTTTTTTTTGAATAGGATGAAGAAATTGGATTTAGTTAAAAAACAATTTTTTGACTAAAGCGTCGCCATTTTTTGAATACATTTAGGTCAATGCATTTAAGTAGCGACAATTATGACGCGAATATGCTTCAAATAGCATCACTGAGATTGCTGTAGATTTTGCGGTTTATTGCTAATCTTGTAATTGGAATTTTAATATTAAAATAAATATGAGGATAGTATGAAATTAGTAAAAAATCTTTTGCAAAAAACATCTTTCGCTGCGCTGTTGGCAGCAATGCCATATCAAGCTTATGCTGATATAAACGTGGCTTACTTTTTAGAGTGGGCTACACCGAATATGATAGCGAAGAATGAAAAAATTTATGACGAAACCCTCGGAGAAAAAGTCAATTGGATCAACTTTGCAACGGGTACGGCAATGACAGAGGCTATGTTGTCTGGTGATATTGATATTGCCTATAGCCAAGGGATGGCACCGTTTGTAACGGCCATAAATTCAAACACTCCTTTGAAAATGATTGGCATTGCCGTCGCATATGGGCCATCAGATGACTGTATCGTAAGTAGTGGAGCGGGAATTAATAAAGACAATGCACTTGAGTTAGAAGGGAAAATAGTATCGGTTCCTTTCAACACAATGGCCGACTTTGGCTTTAGAATGTCAATGCAACATCTTGGTGTAGATGTGAATAAAGTACAATTAGTTGACCAAGAACCTGCCGATGGTGCTGTTTCACTGGCTGATCAACAAGTAGCAATGGCTTGTGGCTTTGGTGGAGCCGTTTTAAAAATGAAAGAGCATGGAAAGCCATTATTAACGGCTGAAGAAAAGGTTGAAGCTGGAATTACTAGTTTTGATGTTATTTCAGTAACGGAAAAATTTTCACAAGAAAACCCTGAGCTATTGAAGCGTTTCCTTGAAGTGACTGAAAAAGCTAATGCTGACTTTAAAAAAGATCAAACTAAGTTAAACATTATTGCTAATGAAGCAGGCATGAGCTTAGAAGCTGCAAAAAAACAAATTGCAGGTTTAGAGTTTCCAAGTGTCGACGAGCAAATTAAAGATTATTTTAGTAAAGATGGTCTTGTAACAACATTATTGCCATTTATGGGAAAAATGTTTGCAACAAGTTCAGCCCCTGTTAAGGCGGATTACTCACCCTATGTTGATCTTTCATATCTCAAGTAAAGCATAAAATTTCACGTAGTACTTATTAAGAAAGCTATAGGATATTTTTTCCACTAACATCAATGATTTTGTTAGTGGATTAAATATCCTTGTTCTGTGAAAAACACTTCCCTACTATAAATAACATTTGTCAAATTAATGATTGGCTAAATGATTGTTAGAAAAAAGAAAAAAGAAAAAAGAAAAAAGAAAAATGACACAATTCATCAATAAAAAAGAACACATTGTTACGGAAGCCATTGATGGTCTTTTGTTAAGATCTGGTTCAAAATTGGCGCGCTTGGATGGGTATCCTCATATCAAAGTAGTGCTGCGCCAAGATTGGGATAAATCTCAAGTAGCATTGATTTCTGGTGGAGGTTCAGGCCACGAACCTGCACATCCGGGTTTCGTCGGTAAAGGAATGCTAACGGCAGCGGTCTGCGGAGAAGTGTTTGCTTCTCCTTCGGTAGAGGCGGTTTTTTCAGCAATTGTTGCGGTTACAGGCACAGCGGGTTGTTTACTCATTGTAAAAAATTACACAGGCGACCGTTTGAACTTTGGCCTCGCAGCAGAAAAGGCGATTGCTTTGGGGTTTCGAGTCAATATGGTTATCGTTGGCGATGATATTGCGCTCCCAGATCTTGCTCAACCACGAGGTATCGCAGGTACTTTATTTGTACATAAAATTGCTGGGGCGATGTCAGAAAATGGAGAAAATCTAGAAAGTATTACTAAAACAGCAGCAAATGTTGCTGAAAATACTAAAAGTATTGGCATGTCTCTCGATACGTGCACTGTCCCAGGGTCGCCCAAGGAGGAGCGAGTTCAAAAAGGTTATGCTGAGTTAGGTTTAGGTATTCATGGTGAACCTGGGTTTGAGACATTCGTTTATAAAAACGCGAAACAAGCAGTATCAGTAATGCTTGAAAAATTAGCGCCAATTCCTGGTGAAACTTATGTTGTTTTATTGAATAACCTTGGTGGTTTATCTGTTCTGGAAATGTCGATTCTTTGCAAAGAGATATTAGAATCGCCATTTGCAGAAAATTTTGAATATATCATTGGTCCTGAGTCATTGATGACGGCAATAGATATGAGAGGCTTTTCTATTTCTATATGCCCACTGAAGGTTGCAAATAAACAACTTTTGACGGCAAGTTGTGCTCCCACAATGTGGCCTGGGTGCCAACGCATTGATCCAATAGTGATTGTAGATTTACCTAAAACAAATACTTCATTCGAAACAGAACCTTCTGAAAACAAAGATACTGAAGACTTAATTAAAAAATGTTGTGAAGCTTTGATTAGGTCAGAAGTGGATTTAAATGCACTTGATGCTAAATCAGGAGATGGAGATACAGGGTCAACTGTCGCAAGTGCTGGTCGGTCAATTATTAGTGCCCTCCCCAAACTCCCTCTTGCTGACAATGCAAAGCTCTATAAAGCTATTGGTCAAGAGTTGAGCCAAGTCATGGGAGGCTCTTCTGGAGTATTGTTAGCTATTTTCTTTATTGCTGTTGGCGAAGCTATCGACAATGGTTTGTCAATGACTGATGCATTAAAGTCAGGGTTGGAAAAGGTGCAATACGTTGGTGGAGCATCACCAGGTGATCGTACAATGATAGATGCCCTTAAGCCTGCTCTTGATAAACTTGATGATGGCTTTGAAGCGGCCGCAGTTGCTGCTCGGCAAGGCGCAAATTATACATCAATGATTACTAAGGCTAAGGCTGGGCGTTCATCTTATGTAAACGAAAAGCAATTAAAGGGAAACAATGATCCTGGTGCTGAGGCTGTTGCGATATTATTCGAATTTCTTAATTCCTTAAAAAATAGTGAATAGAATGTTTTCTATTGAATTATCGCTGATTTAGAGAGGTTTTATATTTGAGTACATCGGCTCTATTTTGATAGGGTCTGAAAAATTGATATTTTTTATGATAAAACATAAACAAATTTTGATGATTTCCAACGGTATTCGTAGTTACTCATTTGCACTATAGGTTTAAGGCGAAGAGCATTTTCATGTTGCTTCTAATAAAACGATAATAGTGTTTTACGATTTTTCAGAGCTTACATAGCTGTTTAACCTTAATACATAACAATAGACTCTTCTATTTGGTTTAGGAGACGCTGTTGACGGATAAAATAGTATCAATTTCAGGCATGAGCTCACTAAGGGCTTGTTGATGGGAAAAGTGGCGTGTGAATAACTTTGCGTAATGTGGAATAGTTAAACAACCTTTGCTGCCAAAACCGTTGAAGCAATACAGATTTTTGTGCTGTGGATGCAGTCCGATGAGTTGTTTACGGTTTATCGTTGTTGGCCTGATGCCGGTTCGATGGTCGACCATTGTTGCCTTTAGCGTTGTGTGTTTTTCTAGACTGTCTATTAGTTCTTTAGCAAGGGTATTGTCTGGCTCAAGATTCATATCTTGCCAATGATAAGTTGAACCTAGATAGGCTTGTTGAGTTTCCTTTGAGGTCGGCAATAGCCAGTGTCCCCAGTTCAGCATAGTTTTACTTGCTTGATCTAGTTGGACAGTTAAGATGTCTCCTTTTGCACATTTGAATGGCAAGTTTTTTAGCCATGGATTGTTGATTGCTTGAAAGCCTTCACAAAAGATTATTTTATTGGCAGAGACTTTTTTTTGAGCTGAGATTTGGACATTATCGTTGTTGATTTGAATGTCTTGGTAGTCGAGTTTTTCATGCCATAAGGCATCTTGCTCAGTTAACCATTCGCCTATGGATTTGAGTAATGCTTGTGTATCCACTCGATAGCTTTGTTGGATATTGCCGATACCGAATTCAGCGTTTTTTAACAGTGATGATTTTTGGTCTACCTGAGTGGTCAGTGTGTGAACAAAGGGATGATAATCCTCTTGTTCTAAACGTTTTAGGTAATAGTTTTGTTGTCCTGGATTTTTGATCAACCGTTGTTGGTCTATGGGTTTGAGGAAGTCTTGACCAAATTTTTGCGCTAATTGCTGATACGTGGTTTTGGCAATGTCTAAAAATTCAACAAAACCGGAAGTTAAATTTATTCGATGACCGGTAATTGGGTTAATAATTCCTGCGGCTACTTTTGAGGACGATCCATGATGGTGATTGTCGATCACAAGAATCTGTTGGCCGGCGTTGATCATCTCCCAAGCTAAAAAACTGCCAGCCAAACCTTGGCCAACAATGATGACATCGAAATGGGAATGCGTTTTATGCGTGTTAGTGCCCGTCATTTAAGTGTGATCATTAGGTTGTTTCGCCGAGCTGTATTTAGATGAAGGTTTCTTCGGGTGCTTGTCTTTTATGGTATTTGCCATGCTATGATTTTAGCCTAGAGAAACGAGGAACAAAGTCATAAAGGAACAATAAGTGAATTTATTTCAACAACGGCGATTTTTGCCTTATTTTTTGACCCAATTCTTAGGCGCGTTTAACGATAATATTTTCAAGAACGCCCTGGTTATTATTGTCACGTTTCATCTGGCTTCAAGCTCTGAACATAGCAATTTTCTTGTCAATCTTGCAGCCATAGTCTTCATCTTACCGTTTTTTCTTTTCTCAGCGCTTGCAGGCCAGCTAGCTGATAAGTATGAAAAAAGCGCATTGATTCAGCGCATCAAAACCGTCGAAATTTTTATCATGATGCTCGGCGCTTTAGGTTTGTACTTTCAGTCTATTCCGTGGTTATTGTTTGTTTTGTTCTTGATGGGAACTCAGTCGACTTTCTTTGGGCCTATCAAATACAGTATTTTGCCGCAAAGTTTGCATAAAGAAGAGTTATTGCACGGTAATGCCATGGTCGAAGCAGCTACCTTTATTGCGATTTTGCTAGGCACAATTTTAGGAGCTTTATTAGCCAAAGACACTGATTTTGCTATGCCTGTCACGATTGCAATTTTAACGTTTGCGATTTTAGGCAGAATTGTCAGTCACGCGATTCCTTCTGCTGAAGCAGCCCAACCTCGACTGCAAATTGATGTGCATCCAGTTCGTTCAGCAAAAAACATTTTCAAAGTCTTGCATCAGAATCGTGCCGTTTTTCTGACTGCAGTGGGTATTTCATGGTTTTGGTTTTTTGGTGCAACGTTTCTCACTCAATTGCCAAATTTTGCCAAAAACACGCTGGGAGGTTCCCCTTATGTGGCCACTCTTCTGATGGCGATGTTTTCCATCGGGATTGGATTGGGTTCACTTTTATGTTCAAAAATGTCCGGCAAAAAAGTGGAATTGGGCTTGGTGCCTATCGGTGCACTCGGCATGACTTTGGCAGGCATTTATATTGGTTCTGTTGATATTCAGCCAGTGGATGGATTGCGTACGATTGCCGGCATGTTTACCCAAATCGACGGCTTACAGGTGCTACTGGGTTTATTATTATTAGCGGTTTCAGGTGGTTTGTTTGTTGTGCCTTTATATGCGTTCATCCAAGCAAACTCAAACTCAAAAAACTTATCAAGAAACATCGCGGCATTGAATATTCTCAATGCCTTGTTCATGATCGTGGCCGGAATTTTCGCTATTTTAGTGTTTGCTTTTGGTAACTCGATTCAAACTCTGTTTGTTATCACAGCAATCATGAATGCTGTTGTGGCATTGTATATATTCATTCGTGTTCCTGATTTTATTGTGCGTTTTGGAGCATGGTTGATGGTGCATAGTCTGTATCGAATCAATAAGTTTGATTTACACCATATCCCAAATGAAGGCGCTGCGGTCTTAGCCGCCAATCATGTGAGTCTTGTTGATCCTATTATTGTGGCGGCAGTCAGTGAAAGACGGGTACGATTTGTGATGTATTACAAAATTTATCGCATTCCGGTGATTCACTATTTGTTCAAATTGATGGGAGCAATTCCGATTGCATCAAGCAAAGAAGACGCGGCATTGCTTGATAAAGCTTATGAAGAAATTGCGCAAGCGCTGCAAAACGATGAACTGGTTTGTATTTTTCCTGAAGGTGGTCTTACACCAGATGGTGAAATTCAATCCTTCAAACATGGTTTGGAAAAGATATTACAGCGAACACCTGTTCCAGTAGTGCCAATGGCCTTGCGAGGTTTGTGGGGAACGTGGTTTTCTCGGCAAGGAGGCAGTGTCATGCAAGGTCTGCCTAATAGTTGGATGAAAAAAGTCGAAGTCATCACAGGTGAGTTGATAGAGTATGAGCATGCTAATTTAGCTCATATAGAAACAAAAATTCGCATGCTGCGCGCTGATCAACGCTAGTTAAAACGCACGATAAAAACTAAACATAAAACATAAGAAAAACAGTAGAGGCAAATATGAAACCAAAAGTTGCAGAAACATTTCCCGTTCAAGTCGAATTAGAAGAAGGTAAAAAATATGCATGGTGTACCTGCGGTGAATCAGCCAAGCAACCTTTTTGTGATGGCTCACATAAAAGTACTGAATTTCTTCCGATGGTATATGAAGCTAAAGAGACCGGCACAAAGTGGTTATGCCAATGCAAGAAGACAAATAAACAGCCCTTTTGTGATGGTTCTCACTCGAAACCGTAATTTTGGATCAATCGCACTATCGGTATAGTGCAAGAGTTCGATACAATACCCCTCTAAACTTTTCTATTATCAGTCTTTTTGGAAGCAAACGCTTTGGCAACAATTCGAGCACAAGTCCCGATCAAGGTCGGTGAAACATCCAGTATTCCAGCAGAGCTATTCAGTTTTGATGTGCTCTCAGATGATCGTGAGCATGTAGCGCTAAGGTTCGCTGGAAAAGAAAAGGGTCAAGAGTGGACGCCTTTAGTTCGTGTTCATTCGGAATGTTTGACGGGCGACGTTTTTAATTCCTCCCGCTGTGATTGTGGCAATCAATTAGCAGAATCTATTGAGAAAGTGTCTGCGCATGGTGGTGTGATTTTATATTTACGTCATGAAGGTCGAGGCATTGGTTTGTATCCAAAAATTGACGCCTATGCCTTGCAAGATAAAGGCTATGACACTTATGAGGCGAACGAAAAGCTCGGATTTCTTGATGATGGGCGAAGTTTCGCAGTTGCTGCAGAAATGCTAAAAGCCATGGATGTAGGCAAAGTGAAATTGCTCACAAATAATCCGGAAAAAGAAAGACTATTGCGTGACAATGGCGTGGAAATTGTAGAAATCGTTCCTACCGGTGTTTATAAGAAATGTGACAATATTGAATACTTGAAAACTAAACGTAGCAAAAAATCACATAATTTGGATGTGTGAAAATACGATTGACTCAAATAAATAAAGATGGAGTATAACCATGGCAGAAACAGAAAGCCTGACAGATATTGATGGTAAAAAACGTTGTTGGTGGTGTGGCGATGACCCCGAATACATGGCCTATCACGACACTGAATGGGGAGTGCCTATTCATGATGATCAAAAGCTATTTGAATTACTCAATTTAGAAGGCGCTCAAGCAGGTTTAAGTTGGATCACGATTTTGCGGAAACGTGATAATTATCGAGAAGCATTTGATGATTTTGATCCAGCGAAAATTGCTCAATATGACCAAGCTAAGATCGATGAATTATTGAACAATGTAGGCATCGTCAGAAACAAGCTTAAAGTAAATGCTTTCATCACAAACGCCAAGCTTTATATGGAAATGCAATCAGCAGGCGAGAGTTTTTCCGAGTACCTCTGGAGTTTTGTTGACGGAAAAACCATCAACAAAGGCTTAGAGAGTCGCAGTGATGTCCAAGCGACAAGTCCTGAATCTGATGCAATGTGCAAAGCCCTCAAAAAACGCGGATTCAAATTCATTGGCAGCACTGTTTGCTATGCATTTATGCAATCTGCAGGAATGGTCAATGACCATCTCGTTGGTTGTTTTCGTCACAAAGAGTGTTGAAGAGTTCCACATTTTATTGATACAAGTAGTGCAAACTATCTAAATGTAAGAAAACTCTGAATGCTAGGGTCTTTTCAATTATCAAAACAACTTTACTCATTGGAGACGAAACCGTGTTTAATAAGAACCTATTCATTGCAGTTTTTACCCTTTTCTTTTCTTCTAGCCTATTCGCATCTGGCGGTTATTCAGGTAGTGGTTCAAGTAGCTATGGTTCAGGTAGCTATGGTAGTAGTGATACTCCCAAACGTGTTGATCGAGCCTACGAGAGCGGCAAAGCAATTTATAAAGGTCGTATCAAGGGCAAAGTGGTGTCTTATTGCATTGCAGATGAGAGCAAAAGCAAGGCCTCAGTGAAGGTCAAACGCAGTACAATCAAACAACTAAAGGGAGCGAGTTCTGCAGATGTGGGTGAGCGCCTACATAATTGCGCAAATCCAAAAGAGACAATGAAATCGTTGCTGACTCAATATCAATTGAATTCGGTCGCCTATTATCTCAACAAGCGATACAAACTTAATTTAGTCAGAAGTTAGTCTTTGTCTATAGTCCGCGATTACAGCAATCGCGACTATTCCAAATTCTATCCACAAAACCCATAAGGGTTGTTGATACAGCTCTAGAGTGGAGTCAACCAAGTTGATTCCACTCGCGTAGGCTAGAAACAAAGTGATAGACGCGGTCCATGCCCAACGACTAGGATAGATGACTGCAAAGGGCAGTAACCAAACAAAATACCAAGGATTCAGCACCGGAATGCATAGGAAGAAAACACCATAAAGCCTGTCAATGCGGATAGGTAGATGTTGTCGTTTCAAATAAACATAAAAGAAATAGCTGGCGGCGATGCAGGCAAAGCTTGCTAATAACAAGCCTTTCGCAATGTTCAAAGGAATGACGGTGATGGCCAGATAATACAGTGGTGCATTAAAAAGCCAACCGCTGGCCATCGCTTGTAATCCATCGGGAAGCCAAACAGATAGCAAGCCATTTATGAAATGGTTCGAATTATCATTCATTGCAAATGGCAGAGCTAATAGAACCAAGCAAAGTACATAAACTACCCAAGAACGCCATTGGAAACGCAACAACAGTGGCGCAAGTACTAATGCAAAAATCTTGACACCCGTTGCCAAAGCCAAACAAATTGGAATCAACAAGCAGATTATTTTTATAGGATGTTTAGGTTTATTTTGAATAGTGTTATTAGTGATGCAATAAAAATAAAAAGCAGCCACTAGAAAGAAGGCGCCGAGAACATCAGGGTGTGCGCTGATGGCAAACTCCTTAATCATTAATGGCGACCACGCATATAGCAGCACGTAATGAGGCTTTTTACTTATGCGTAATAGCAAAGCAATGATGCCAACATCAGCAATCGCAAAAATGCTTTGTAAGGGCCATATTTCTCCAGGCGCTATAATGTAAGCCAAGGCAAAGGCCACTTGAAGAACTGGACCATAAATTGTCGCTACTTCTGGGTGATTGATAGAACCTAGAATTCCTTCGAAACGTTCATTGATGTTCAGATCGCCTAAAAAATCTGCAGGAATCCAACCATAGGGTGAGCCTGTCTCAAGCATCATATAGCCATCCCAAAGGAACCGATAAAAGTCGTCTTCTAGAATAGGGAAAGTAGTAACTCCAATTAAGCGAAATAAAACAGCAAAACCAAGCATTAAAAACACAGGAAAAGTTTTGTGTGTGGATTTTGAATAATGCCAACACACGTAAAAACTTAGCAAAGCGCAGGGCAGGCAAACTGCCCACATTTCAATCAGTGATAATTCTGCATAAGCGCTGGAGTTAAAGCTTAAATATATGTAAGCAATCACTGAAAACATCCCAGAAATCACAATTTCTCGATGTGTGTTCACATATGCTAAATATTGTTTAAGAAAGATCATCTTACTTGAACAGGTCTATTAAGCTCAGAATAAAGGTAAAACGAAATATAACCATGGCCTATCATCGTAAAAAAATTGCTGTTGTGATACCTGCTTTTAATGAAGCAGATAGTATTGCAAAAGTTGTGCGTGATGTATTGGCTTTGCGTGAATTTCCAGGCACAAATCAGCTAGAGCCTCTCATTGATGACGTAATTGTCTGTGATAACGGTTCTACGGATGATACAGCAAGTCTTGCTTGGGAAGCAGGTGCGCGTGTTGTATATGAAGCGAATGCTGGCTATGGCGCAGCTTGTTTAACGGCAATTGGCGCATTGAAAAATCCTGATATTGTCGTTTTTGTTGATGGTGATAGGTCTGTCTTAGCCAATGAGACTATTCAACTTTTAGAGCAAATATGCCTAGGAGCAGACTTAGTCATCGGTGCCAGAGTTTCTGCCAAGCGAGAAAAATATGCACTCACACCGCAACAATGGTTTGGTAATGTATTGGCTAGTGCTCTAATTCGTATGATTTGGCATGCGCCTGTTACCGACTTAGGCCCATTCAGAGCCATTCGATTTTCAGCTCTCAGAAAGTTACATATGTCAGACCCTACCTATGGATGGACAACAGAAATGCAAGTCAAAGCCATTCAGCTTGGCATGGATATGCGCGAAGTGCCCGTCTCGACATTGCGCAGAATTGGTCAGTCAAAAATCAGCGGTACACTAAAAGGAACTATAGGTGCAGCCATCGGCATTTTTGGCATGATTTTTCGTTTATATAACGAAGAGAAAGCTAGTCAAGATATTCCTTCTAATCATTGATTAATCAATCGTTGGTTCTAGTGACGATTACTTTTTGGCCCTAGTTAAGATGTGAATTCTAGTGCTAATGTAGAGGCACTAACACCTTACTGGAAGTTTATATATCTATAAGATGTATTTTTCGTTAGCAAATAAGCAGCTGATTTTGAGTGTAACCTTATATGAGGAATGAATGATGAATATTGCAATTCTTACTTTTGAAGGATTTAATGAGCTTGATTCGTTTATTGCGTTAGGCATATTGAATCGTATGAAAGGCAAGGGCTGGAATGTCCAAATAACATGTCCCTCTGATTCGGTAACGTCAATGAATGGCGTCAAAATTCAAGCGCAGCAGCCTTTAGAGTTTGCCAATAATGCGGATGTAGTGTTAGTTGGTAGTGGTGTTTACACGCGTGATATTGCTAAAGATAGTCATATTTTAGATCGCTTAAAGTTAGATCCGTCAAAACAATTAGTGTGTGCGCAGTGTTCCGGAGCGTTACTTTTGTCCGTGCTAGGTGTGTTAAATGGTTTGCCTGCGTGTACAGACTTAACCACTAAGCCATGGGTAATAGAGTCTGGGGTAGAGGTTTTGAATCAACCCTTTTTTGCAAAAGGTAATATTGCGACTGCTGGCGGTTGTATGTCATCACAATATCTAGCCACTTGGATAATTGCTAAATTAGCAGGCAATAAGTCGGCCGAATCTGCGATTCATTATGTTGCACCTGTCGGTGAAAAAGACTCTGCGGTATCTCATAGTATGTCGATAGTGACGCCCTATATTGAAGCTTTAGATGCTGCGTAAAGAAAAAATACGTCTGAGGAGTTTCCTTGAATTGGTTGTGAACTCTATAAATTAACGTTCAAACTTGAGGATGTGTCCTTTGAATTCTTTGTCTAGGTAGTCTGTGTGGACTGGTTTTTGGTGAGAGGATGTGAATCCGAACGTTATCATTTTTGTACTTAGTTTACTTTTTCTTCCTCGACCTGGATCAACAATAATAACCTCACAGCTAGGTTTTGAATGATCTTGGATGAAGTTTGCTAGCAATTCAATATGAGCATCTTCATATAATATGTCACTGCCAATTATCAAATCAAAAAGACCCAGATCATCATTTTTTTCAGCCCAATCTACCCGCTCAAATGCAATGTCTCTATCTTCATTGAGTAATGTATTTCTTTGTAAAAATTTCTGCACCTCAGGATGGTAATCGGTTGCCGTTATATCAGCATCTTGATTGTTTAGAAGCAAACTAGATAGTGCCATGCCACAGCCGATTTCTAGTATTCGTCTTGAGCTCGTTTCGTAGTCGAAGATGTAGTGAGCCAGGACTAAACCGGATGGCCACACTATTCCAAAAAGAGGCCATGTTGCCGAGGATATTCCGAGTTTTTCAGCAACACCTTTGGGATCGTGGAATTCTTGATTATCACGAAGGGTACACAGATGAATATCTGTTTCGCCAAACTCAACGGTTTGATAAGATAAGCGTAAATTTGTCATTTGGCTGCCTCAATATTTGAGCGCTAAGCCAGCTATCTAGGATAAATGACAAAACGAAGGTTTCATCCCTAGAGTATAGTACTTAGCTTGAAAGGCAAACCTATTTGCTAAATGAGCACATAATGTTTTCAGTTGAGTAGGCTTTTTTGAGTTTTTACCTAGATTATCAAGGCTTATGTAGATAGATATTTACATGAAAAAAATACATCTTATTAGGCATGCCAAATCTAGTTGGGAGGACAGTTCTCTTGCCGATAGGCATAGGCCTTTAAATGAGCGAGGCATGGATGCATGTCATTTCATGGCGTCACATATAGCGGAGGCTGGTTGTGATTTTACACATGTATTTTGTAGTCCTGCCGTCAGAGCGCAATCGACAATAGCGCTTATTGATGAACACCTATCAAATAAGGCTATTCAGTGGCAAATAGATGATGCTTTATATACCTTTGATAGTGCAAATTTGCATCGGTGGTGTCGAACATTAGATGAGTCTATGTCAGAGGTAGTTATCGTAGGCCATAACCCAGCGTTTACTGATTTTTGTAATGAAGTCAGCAATAGCGATATTCGCAATATACCCACTTGTGGTTATGTTCAGCTTCAGACAAATAAAGAATGTACTTGGCGTAGTATTTCTGAAGCTTCTTTTGAGTTAACTACATTCTTGAAACCAAAAAAACTGCTGAAAACCTTCAAATGTTAGACTCTTTTTTGAGATACAAACGGTAGTAAGCAAGGCAGTTACTAATAATAAAACTCATTTCCATAATGATGGCGACTGGACTGTAGATAATGATGTTATAAATCACCCACACAGAGCCGATGCACATCATGAAAATTCGAAAGTGTTGATCTTTGCTACGAAAGCTTGCGTAGGTGCCTAACTGTACTGCAATGAAAACAATCCAGCTGCTAGGCGATTGGTAGGTGAAATAAAAGCCAACACAAGAAAGCATCATGAAAAAAACCATGACACTCAGCCTGCTGGTAAATATTGATGTCAGGAAACGAAAACTATTGATTAAGGTAAGAGCGCCCGCTTCTGGACTATCTAACAAAAAGAAATGTGTTCCAATAAGTAGTGTGGTCAAAAACCAAGCTAGAGATACGTGGTTTTTACTACGAAACTGAAAAGAGACCATCCCAACAGCAAAGGCACAAGCAACAATGATTTGTGATAATAAGAATGAACTCATGTGTTTGATTGACCCTGTGTGTTTAGCTGATAGAGACCTACAGCCAGAGGTGGTTAGTTTACGGTTAAGTAAGCCGATTATCTATGAATAAAAATCAAGTATTGGAATGAATTAGAAATTTATACTCTAAGAAAATTAGTACTTCTGATCGGGCCAATACCAAAGCGGCTCATCTAACAAGCCTTGACCAAAAACTTGGGTTTGTCCGAGTGTTTTTTCTAGGTGAATGCTGTGGCATGACTCAGACTTTTCCAAGCCTGAGATCAATCGGTTGGCATGCGATACTACCCATATTTGCATGGTTTCAGACGCTTGAATAATCAACTTCGCTAAGGCTGGCAATAGGTCTGGATGTAAGCTGGTTTCTGGCTCATTTAACACCATTAGAGGTGGTGGTCTAGGTGTAAGAATTGCAGCGACTAATAACAGGTATCGCAAAGTGCCATCAGAGAGTTCTGCGCTTGATAAGGGTCTGAGTAAACCTTCTTGTTGTAAGTTGACGTTAAACCTACCGTCAGCTTGCACATCAATACTTAGCCTTGAGCCTGGGAATGCATCATTAATTGCTTCATTTAGAGCATCAGCGTTTCCAACTTCAATGATTGTTTGCAATGCAGCTGCTAAATCATGGCCATCATGATGCAATATTGGTGTTCTAGTTCCAAGTTGAGGTAAGCGTGCAGGAGCCTCTGCGTCAGTTCTGAAATTGTCATAAAATCGCCAGCTCTTAATGTGCTCTTTTAACGTGAAAATTTCAGGTGCGTTAACGGGATCAGATGCTTGAGTGAAGATGCTTTCATACTTGTTTGCATGCTGAGATAAGATTTTCCATTCACGCTGAGGCCGTGCTTTTAGCAAGCCACCTGAACGATCTATGGTTAAACGATTGGTTTTGAATACATCACCTTTCCAAATACATTCACGTTTAATTTCTGGGTCTAAACCAAAAGCCGATGGCCCTAAAGATCCTGGCGTTGGAAATCCTAAAGAAATGGCATATCCAAAGTCTTCGCCACTAAAA
>CALKZN010000085.1 GCA_938002995.1 uncultured Arenicellaceae bacterium
GTGTTGGTTCTTCTTTTGGCATGCCCATTCGAGTGAACCACGGCATTGTAATGAAGAACAAAAAGTAAAAGACTGTGCAAATTTGTGCCAATAGGGTTTTACCAGGTGTCGGAGGTTTTAAACCTAACCATCCTAATGTGATAAACGACAACACAAACAAAACCAGCATGATCTTAAAAGGCGCACTACGGTAACGAATTGATCGAACTGGCGAACGGTCTAACCATGGCAATAAGAACAGCACAATGATTGATAGAGCCATAAAGACGACACCCCAAACCTTCGCATCAATCCAAAATAATGGAAAAGTATTTGCACGTAAAATAGAATAGAACGGTGTGAAGTACCAAAGCGGCACAATATCGGGTGGTGTTTG
Source organism: uncultured Arenicellaceae bacterium (assembly GCA_938002995.1). GTDB lineage: Bacteria > Pseudomonadota > Gammaproteobacteria > Arenicellales > Arenicellaceae > CALKZN01. Next base: position 377 of record CALKZN010000085.1, read on the forward strand.
TAACGGATTGGCTGGATCAAAATTATCTTTTTCCAGAATCATACCGCCGCCATCCGGCCAGAAGAATACAACTCCTAAATACAACATAAAGAAGACCACTACACCAACAAGGTCTTTCACTGTGTAATACGGATGAAAAGGAATCATATCTAGATACTCACCGTTTTCATCTTTTAAGTGATCAACATCAATGCCGTCAGGGTTGTTTGAACCCACCTGATGCAATGCACATAAATGCAAGAATACAAGCAAGCAAAGTACTAATGGCAAAGCAATCACATGAAAAGCAAAAAACCGATTTAAGGTTGCATCCGAAATAACAAAATCACCACGAATCCACTCAGTTAGCGCTGGACCATACACTGGAATAACATCAAATAAAGAGATGATTACTTGTGCGCCCCAATAAGACATATTGCCCCATGGCAACAGATACCCCATGAACGCTTCTGCCATCAAAGCAACAAAAATAATACAGCCAATTAGCCACACTAATTCACGAGGTTGACGATGGGAGCCATAGATAAGGCCCCTAAACATATGCAAATAAACAACCACAAAAAATGCAGAAGCACCAACAGCATGCAAGCCTTGAATGAGCCAACCGAATGGCACATCTCTTCTAATGTACTCAACTGAGGCAAAAGCTAAATTAACATCTGGTTTATAATGCATGGTCAAGAAAATCCCTGTTAGGATTTGTATCACCAACATTAAAATGGATAAGGAACCAAAGTAATACCAGAAGTTGAAGTTTTTCGGAGCATAGTACTCAGCAAGATGCTCGTTCCATACTTTTGTTAATGGTAAGCGTTGATCAACCCATTCCATAAAAGGATTCGCGCTTTTATGATTATCATGTCTTTTAATCGCCATTATGATCTCCCTGCATCTTCACCAATCAATATGACGGTGTCGCTGGTAAATGTATACGGAGGTACGGACATATTTGATGTTGCAGGCACGTTTTTATAAACACGGCCAGCCAAATCAAACTTAGAACCGTGACAAGGACAGAAAAAACCACCTTGTGAATTCTCGCCCATCTGCTCATCAGGTCCAATCGCCAATTTTTCTACTGGAGAACAACCTAGGTGAGTACAAACACTTTCCATCACTAGCAATTCAGGTTTTGATTCGTCTGAACGCATAGGATTTTTTGCATATACCGGCTGTTTGCTCTTAGTATCTTCAGATTGAGGGTCGGCAAGGTCGGGTTCAATTTTCTTCAAACCTTCCATCATCTCAGGAGTACGGTTTAACAGAACAACTGGTTTACCACGCCATTCAACCTTGACCATTTGACCAGGCTCTAAGCGACTGAAGTCATACGATACTGGTGCGCCAGCATTTTTCGCACGCTCACTAGGCGCCATTGACATTAAGAATGGAGAGACTCCGGCAATTGCGCCAAGGGCACCAATACCAACTGTCACGCCAGTTAGAAAGCGTCGACGCGCTTTATCATCTGGGGACTGATTATTATGATCAGACATACTAAAATTCCTCTACTGTTGAGTGGTAAAAACAACTCAAAATTGAATATATTCAGTTGAGCTTTTCGGGAAATTACACCGAAAAATTTCACACGCGACTATAACAGATGAAACTTAATTTGTGTTAATAATACACAAGGAAATATATATTTTTTGCACGAGTATTGCCACTAGATTTGACTTTATCGATTTTTATTTAACATTGCCCGCAAAGCTGCAATATTTGCACGCCCAGTTTCAAGCTCTTCTTCAGCCGATTGATCTTCTTTATCTTCCCAATCCAAATGATCCTGATCAAGCTCTTCAAGAAAACGACTGGACTCACAACGAATTAATTCGCCAAAACGTTGGCGCTGTCTTGCATAACTCAAGACCAACTCTCTTCTCGCACGAGTTATACCGACATAAAATAAGCGGCGCTCTTCCTCTATAGTCCCTTCTTCAACACTGACTTTATGAGGCAACAAATCTTCCTCTAAACCGACAATATAAACATAAGGAAATTCCAAACCTTTCGACGCATGCAATGTCATTAATGAAACTTGATCATCCCTCTGTTCATCTTCATTTTTTTCCAGAATGCCCATCAGCGCCATATTCGCAACAATATCACTCAAGGTTCTTGTGTCGTCCTTTTCTGACATACGCTTGACCCATCCAAGCAAATCCATCACATTTTTCCAGCGCATCTCTGCTTGCTCAGGACTTTTACTGCTTTCTTGAAGGTAACTTTGATAGTCAATGTATTCCAATAAGTCTGATACAACTTGCAATGGACCCACTTCAACTTCACGCTCTTTTAAATCTTCAATCCATTTTTCAAAAGATCGCAGCGGTGCTATTCTTTTTTGCGTCAGTTCATTCTGCAACGTATCTTCTGTAATTGCCTCATAAAGACTAATACCTAATGGTCGCGCAACATCACCTAACTTACCAATAGAACTAGCGCCAATGCCTCGTCTTGGTGTGTTGATACAACGCACAAAAGCATTATCATCTTTTGGATTAGACAGTATGCGCAAATAAGACATTACATCTTTGATTTCTGCACGATCAAAAAAGGATAATCCACCACTTAAATAATAAGGTATTTGCATTTCTCGCAAGCGAGTTTCAAAAGCTCTGGCTTGATGATTGCCACGATACAAAATCGCATAATCACCATACGAAGTATCTTTTTGAAACTTATGGCTCATCAAATCTGCAATCACTTTTTCTGCTTCTTGATTATCCGTTGCTGAAGCGATCACTCGCACAGGGTCACCAAAACCAAGTTCGCTCCATAAACGCTTTTCAAAAGGACGTTTATTATTTTGAATCAAATGATTTGCAGTATGCAAAATTCGGCCCATTGATCGATAGTTTTGCTCCAGCTTTACTAGCTCTAGCTCTGGAAAATCTTGACCTAACTGCACCAAATTATCTGGTTGTGCTCCACGCCAACCATAAATAGATTGATCATCATCACCTACTGCGGTCAAGCCGGTTCCTTGACCAACTAAAAATCGCACCAATTCATATTGTGCAGCATTTGTATCTTGGTACTCATCTACCAACAAGTATTGCACTCGATCACGCCATTTTTGCAATACCTCGGCGTTGCTGCGAAATAAATCTATTGGCTTTTTGATCAAGTCATCCAAGTCAACGGCATTGCAAGCATATAAGTGTTTTTCATAGGCCTCATATACCCTTGAAGCCATAACTTGCATCGCATCAGTCATCGCTAATTGCTGCGCTTGACCAACACCGATCATATCGTTCTTCCATTTAGAAATAAGGTAACGCACGCCATTGACCACTTCATCTTCCGCATCAAAGTCTTTACGCATCAAATCTTTGATCACAACCAAACTATCATTCGGGTCAAAAATAGAAAAACCTCGATTCAAGCCTAGCGCTTCCTGTTCTTCACGCAAGATCTGCAAACCCAAACTATGGAAAGTTGAAACCGTCAAACCTTTTGCAGCTTTTTTATCCAACGTCTCTGAGACACGCTCTTTCATCTCACGAGCCGCCTTATTGGTAAATGTGACTGCAAAAATAGATTTTGCCGAAACATCTTGCTCCTGGATCAACCAAATGATTTTTTGTGTAATCACTCTGGTCTTGCCACTGCCCGCACCAGCGAGCACTAATAAAGGAGTGCTTAAGTGTTTTACCGCCGCGCTTTGTTGATCATTTAAGGGGAACTTCATTCAAACTCGGTCGTATAAGGTATTTGTAATAATTATTATGCTTATTGTAATTGCAGGTCGCTTAGCTGCACGCCTAAAAAAAGCCAGAGCAGCGCTCCGGCTTTGTCAAAAAATTGTAAATTTAACGATTAATCATTCTTGCAGCTTTCACTGTGTTTTTCATCAACATTGCAACAGTCATTGGACCAACACCTCCCGGAACAGGCGTGATAGCACCAGCAATCTCTTTCACTTCATCATAGGCAACATCACCAACAAGTCGATAAGCCCTTGAGTGTTCCAAATCATCAACACGGTTAATACCGACGTCTATAACAACAGAACCTTCCTTAACCATACCTTGAGTTACAAATTCCGGAACACCAATTGCTGCAATCAAAATATCTGCTTCACGCGTATATTTCTCTAAATGTTCAGTACCAGAATGACAACACGTAACGGTACAGTTCGCTTTAGGACCTTTTTGTACCAAGATATTCATTAAGGGCTTGCCAACAATATTACTACGCCCAATGATGACTACTTTTTTATGTTCCGTACTATAGCCGCTTCTAGTGATGAGTTCAGGAATTCCTGCTGGCGTACAAGGCGCTAAACAATCAAGACCGATCATCAATTTACCGGCATTTACCGGATGAAACCCGTCAACATCTTTAGCGGGATCAATACGTTCAATAATTGCATTCTTGTCAATATGATGAGGCAAAGGCAACTGCACCAAAATACCATGAACATTTTCATCATCATTGAATTGATCAACCAATGCCAACAATGCTTCTTGTTTAATATCAGTATTCGCAGTCTTTTTGACTGATTTAATACCAACCTCTTCGCAAGCCCTTACTTTACTATCAACATAAACTTTTGATGCCGGGCTTTCACCAACAAAAATGACCGCTAAACACGGTTCAATCCCTTGAGCTTTTAAAGCATCTACTTCAACTTTTGCTTCAGCACGAATTTCAGCGGCGATTTTAATTCCATCAATGATTGTTGCAACCATAATAGCACCCAGTTATTTTTTAATTTTCTTTTCTATACTGCTAGTGTCCAACGAAAACTGGGTTTACCGCTACTTTCTTGACGCTTTTTCATCCAAACCAGACAAACCAAAGCGACGAGCGAGCTCATTTAAGACTTCTTGATGCGAAATTCCTTGCTGATTTAATAGCACCATACAATGAAACCAGAGGTCCGCGGTTTCATAAACAATTTGCGTTTTATTCCCATCTTTCGCAGCAATCACTGTCTCTGTTGCCTCTTCACCAATTTTTTTCAAAATAGTATCTAGCCCTTTTTGATACAGGCTAGCAACATAGGAATTTTCTGCGTTTGCTTGTTTTCGAGACTCTAGAGTTTCCTCTAATGCTTCAAGAATGTGTTGTCCATTTGGCAATATAGCTTTCTCAGTCATGACTTATATATCTCTTTTGGATCTTTTATGACTGGATCGACACCAACCCACTCATCGTTTTTCAATACTTTATAAAAACAACTACGACGACCTGTATGACAAGCAATACCGCCTTGTTGTTCAATTTTAAGTAACAGCACATCATTATCACAGTCCAAACGAACTTCTTTCACAACTTGCTGATGTCCCGACTCTTCACCCTTGCGCCAAAGTTTTTTCCTAGAACGTGACCAATAAACCGCCTTACTTGTTGCGACCGTTTCGGTCAATGCTACATGATCCATCCACGCGACCATCAAAATTTCGCCTGTCTTTTCATCCTGCGCAATCGCTGGGATAAGGCCCTGGTCATTCCACAAAATATCAGCAATCCAATTCATGACTTTTTAACCATGAAGATATCCATAAAAACAACGATGGAAATATTATAGTACAGGGGTATCAACTTATTCATGTTGATATTTTATCACTTGAACGCAGAGAAAAAGAATTTTTAGGCGCTATTTTTTCAACGCACCTATTTTTACCTATCAATGTTATTCAGGTTTAAATACAACTAAAGATGGAATTCACTCATGCCAGGATCTTCCATGAGATGTTTGAAAAAATTTACTAAGTATTGGATCTATATATTGCCAAGAAAACTTTTCACACGAGGCCGCAACTTCACGATTTCAATATACTCACCCAAAAAACGTTCTATCCCTCGACGTTCAAGCTTAATCTCAACATCCATTGCATGGAGCACTCCCTTGATTTCTTTTTCATTGATGTTAGTAAAGTAAGGTTTAACATACTCCAAGCGTAAACTCGCTTCAACAATGTGATCCATTAGCTCTAAACTATCAATAAAAACAAGCCTGAGTCTTGAGCGAGTATGACGCTTCAAGGTTAATGATAAACGTTGCAGCTGCTTCATTAGCTCAGGATTCATCCCTTTTGCATGATGAACAACGACTGTAATATCTTTGAGCAATTCAGCCACGACAAAAATCTTCTTTTCATCAGAATACTTAGTTAGGTTTCTCTCCACATCTAAGCCTATCAAGGTCTCTACTTCATAGTATAGAGCCTGAATAATATCTTCAATATCTAGCGCTTTTGAAGCATCAAAGGCTACTGCTGTAATTTTATGTTTAGGCGCCAAAGATTCTATAATCTTGGCTTTCTCGGGAATACCTAAGACATCGCCTTCTTCGAAAAACAAAGAAGCATCTCTTTTAGAGAAAAAACATTTATCAATATTGTACGAAAAATCCGCCATTTCTTTTCACGTCTAACTTAATTTAACTGCCTATACCAACAACTAACGTCAATAAAACAACACACTACCCCAATAGCAATGTCGCTTCATTTTTATCTAAAGGAATAAGATCAGAGCCTTCTGATAACTCAAGCCATAAGGTCTCTGAAAAAAACTTCCTCATATACTTTTTTATCGTTTGGCGCGTATTTTCAAGCATTTCAAACGTTACATTAGGGTAATGATTATAGATTATAGCGCGTACGTCAATGTTTTTCTTACGACAAAGCTCCAAACTTAGCAAGGTATGATTGATTGAGCCTAGCCTTGCAGAAGTAACCAAAATCACAGGAAGCCTATGATCAACAATATAATCGACTATCATTTCCTCATCATTCAGCGGCACACATAATCCGCCAGCTCCCTCCACTAATAAATGCTCACACTGTTTGGACAAATTTTTCATTTGTTGTCCTAGGTAGGTCGTATCAATTATTTTTCCATCTATTTGAGCAGACAAATGCGGTGATGCCGGCGTCAAAAATCGATAAGGACAATGCAAATCAGCTTTTGCAAGATTAAAACGTTTACCAACTATTTTTTCGTGCATCAACAAGTCATTAGAAACGCCGCTATCACAACCTGTTTCAACTAATTTTTGAGTATACAAAGAAAAGTTCATTGTAAATAACGTCTTTGCCAAAGCGCCACAAGCATAGGTTTTGCCAATGTCTGTATCGATACCGCTGATAAATAAAGTCGTCATATTTTTCCAAGTTTATTTCTATTTGATGCGGCTCTTGCTTTTTCGTTATGCTTTTTTAGCGATGATATAAAGAGGTTCATAGCTTAATGGCAGCTTACCTTTTTGAGCAAATAGTGATTCATACTTTTCAGCAAAGCCTTGCATCATTCCCTGGTTCCACTGCTTTCTAGCATTGCCGTTAACACCAGTATTACGCAAATGTTTGAGCAGCTCATCAAACGAATCAAACCAAAGTGTTATGCGATATGTTTGAATATCTTGCACTGAAAATTTTGTTGCTAGCTTCATCAACCATTCTTGTTCGCTAATATAATTTAATGCATGGCTCTCATTGTCCATTTGCCGATTTAATTCACGAAGTTCAGAAAAGTGATTTGGCCCAAAACTTGTCAACGCCAACCATCCATCATCAGATAAACTTGTATGAAAACTTTCTAGCAATGACGGAATATCACTCATCCATTGCAGGGTAGATGCTGAACAAATAAGGTTTTGTTTATCTGGTATTTCACAAGCATTAATATCACTCGCAATAAATTCCCATTTAAGCTGTGGCATTTTTTCTATTTTTTTATGGATACCATCTGGAACTGCTGTATCTATAGATAGTCCTGACAGCAATGTAGTGATGATGGGCTCACACTCAGCTACTAAATCGTTTAACACTATATGATTAATATCAAAATTTTCTAGCAATGCCTTGGTCAAAAACCCGGTACCACAACCTACCTCAAATACGCGCTCAAAATGCATCACTTGCTTATGTTGTAAAAAACTCTCACACAACATTTTTATCAATGTTTGCGCAATCTCTAATTGCACAAAAGCATTTTCATCATAGGTCTTCAAAGAACGGCGGAACGATCTTTGCACCTTTGCAAGTTTGAGTTCAGATTCGGACATTTAGAAATTTAGACACATTATAAAACATACGCTCAAACGCTATGAGACACAATGTCATCCCAGCTTGACCATATTTGAAAAGAGGCATGAGGCGCATCACAATATTGAATTAAAGCGGGTTCTTGGCATCTTTCATTATAGGCTTGCCATGCACGACTAAGGTTTTTCGGCGGAAATATTTTATCACGCTTGGCTATCCAAACTAAGTCCCAGATAAAAGCTGTTTGGGGAGTTCTCGCAAGTATTATTTGTAATTCTTGTTTTTTTTCAACGACATCAATTTGCAACTCAGTCGGCATTGCCAAGCCGCCAAAACACCTCTTAGCAAAAAGCTCAAAGCTTTCTTGTGTGAGCGTATCAATGGTTTTCTGCATAATCACTTCAGGAATTCCATGATAACGATCAACCGGCTGCATACTGCCATTAATAGCAACAAAACGATCAAATTGTGCTCGACAGACACTCTGTTGATCTTCAGACATATTTGACAACCATGTTGCAAAGGCAGACACACCAAACGACCAAGCGATTAAATAACGTTCTTGATAATGCGACAAATCAGGCAAGCGCATATCTAGTTGTTGATAGTCTGAGACAAATAAAACATCGTACTGATTTTCATCATCATTTTGCAACAAATGATCAAATACCTCAGAAGAAAAACCCCATCCTGAAAAAATCACAATCACAGCTTGAGCCGATTGTTTTTTCAACCATTCATAGCGCATATTATTACTTCTTAGTCCGATCTAAAGCAGGGTTCAAAGTCACATTCGCCAAAACATCTATAACCGCCTTAAGGGCATCCTCAGGAATATTTGCAGTCAATGAAAACCGAACACGTTCGCTACCTTTTTTCACTGTAGGCGAGCGAATTGGCAATGCCAAAAACCCTTCTTCTTCAAGACTGTTTGATAATTGAACAACCGCATCATTTCCCGGCTTCATTAATGGCACAATATAAGTTTCTCCTAAACAAGACTGATTAATATCCCTCAAGCCTTCACGAAAAGACGCTGTCAATTTTTTCAACTGTTCTCTTTGTGTTTGGAAACCTTCGAGCTGCAGCCAAATATAATAACTCCACTCGATATTGATCGGCGGCAATGCGGTAGAAAAAAGCCATGACCGCGAAAAATTAATCATACTGTCAATTAATACATCTTGAGCCGTTGCAAATGCGCCAACACCCGCTAAGGCTTTACCGAACACCCCGACAAGGACATCAACATCATCAACTAGGTCAAGCTCTTCCGCCAAACCTAAACCCTTTACACCCAAACACCCTAATGCGTGCGCTTCATCAACATATAAAAATGCACTATAACGTTTCTTGAGCGCTACTAACTCCAGCAATGGAGCCACATCACCATCCATGCTAAACACAGACTCAGTAACGATCCAAATACGAGGATATTGTCCGGAATAACGCTCTAACAAGGTTTTCAAATGCGCTATATCGTTATGCGCAAAACGCTTAAAGGTAGCACTCCCTAGGCGTAAACCGTCAATAATGCTGGCGTGAGCGAGCTTATCCGCCAAAATCAAATCATCTTTATCTGTGATGGCAGGCAAAATGCCACTATTAGCATGATATCCACTATTAAATAACAGTGCCTTATCTTTGCCATAATCCTTGGCAATCGCTTTTTCTAAGGCTTCATGTGTCAATGAAGTTCCCGTTAATGGCCGTGCTGAAGAAGCACTCATCCAATTAAGCTTTTGCGAGATACCTATATCTTTGAAGAAGTTTTCTAATAAATTTTGGTCTCCCGTCAAACCAAGATAGTCATTACTTGATAAGTTCACCAATGGTTGGATCAACGCTGACGCATGAGTTGTTTTAGCGGCTGTGTATGATGTCACTTGCAATGGACGACTTTGCCGTAAACCATTTACCGCACGCAGTGCATCAAGTTTCTGTTTCAGATGATCAACCATAAATATCCATCACATAAAAAAACACCATCTACAGCCTTTCTGCGAGTTCAATCATCGCGTGCGTTACTTTCGTCAATTGCTGTCGATTAATGATGTAGGGAGGCATCGTATAAATACATTTACCAAATGGCCGCAACCATACACCCAAATGTTTACATAAAGAATGTGCTTGATTAGCACTTACGACATGTTTCATTTCAATCACACCAATACCACCAAGAGCCCGTACTTTTGTCACATTTGGCAATTCCAGTGCTACTTGTAACTCTGCTCGCAACTGCGATTCAATGTTTAAAACTTTGCTGCGCCAATCTTGTGAACCTAGCAATTGCAAACTAGCATTCGCCGCTGCACAAGCCAGTGGATTTCCCATAAATGTAGGTCCATGCATTAATACTCCTGGTTCCCGACTGGCGATGCCTTCGGCAACTTTATCGGTCGTCAGGGTCGCAGCTAGCGTCAAATAACCCCCTGTTAAGGCTTTGCCCAAGCACACTATATCTGCATCTATATCGCAAAAGTCTGCCGAAAATAACTCGCCTGTTCGTCCAAAACCTGTGGCTATCTCATCAAAAATCAATAATGCACCATATTCATCACACAATGCTCGGCATTGATTAAGATATTCTGGATGGTAGAAATACATACCACCAGCACCTTGAACCACGGGTTCTAAAATCACAGCAGCGACCTTATCTTGCTCTTGTTCTAGCGTGGCTCTTAATTCACCAACACCATTCAAAGATTCATCATCAATCCATTCATCATCAAAAGCGATTGGTGGCTGATTTACAAAATACTCGACCGGCAGCGAGCCTTTAAACAAGTGATGCATACCCGTATCAGGGTCGCAAACACTCATCGTTCGCCAAGTATCACCATGATAGCCAGAGCGGATCGTTAAAAATTTGCTCTTAGTCTCATTACCAATAGAATATTGATATTGCTGAGCCATCTTCATCGCCACTTCAACGGCTATCGAACCTGAATCAGCAAGAAATACTTTAGAAAAATCACCCGCTTTTAGCTCAAGCAATTGACGCACGAGATCAACAGCTGGCTCATGAGTCAAACCGCCGAACATCACATGAGAAAATTCATCAACTTGCTCTTTTATGGCGGCATTCATTTTAGGGTGGTTATAGCCATGTATAACTGACCACCAAGATGACATAGCATCAATAAGCTTGATGCCATCATCCAAGTGCAAATGCACGCCTTCGGCGTATTTAACTAGGAAAGTATTCCCAGAACTAATGGGGTTATCATAAGGGTGCAAGACATGCTTATGATCAAATTCGCTTGGCGGCAAGCCTGCTAGTCCAGTTAATCCCATAAAGGAATGAGCTAAACTGCCTTTGCTTCCGACAGTTCTTGTAGTTCAACTGGGATGCTTTCAATCTCTTGCCTAACACCATGCTCTTGTTTGATTCCATGAATGGGACAAGGGTTGTGCTCTGCTTCTGATACATCAACACCTTCAGGAATCAATGGTTTGATACCCAACTTTTGCATCAATGCCATATCATCGTTCTCGCTTGGGTTGGATGTGGTCAATAGTTTTTCGCCATAGAAGATTGAATTTGCGCCGGCAAAAAATGCCATTGCTTGCATTTCTTCACTCATTTCTTCACGACCAGCAGATAAACGAACAGCTGCTTTTGGCATCAGAATGCGTGCCGTAGCGATCACTCGAATAAAATCAAATTTATCGACAGGCTCTTCATCAAATAATGGCGTTCCCTTAACACGTACTAATTGATTAATCGGAACAGACTCAGGATGTTGTTTCAAATTGGCCAATTGCATTAATAAACCAGCACGATCACCATCTTCTTCACCTAATCCAACAATACCGCCACTGCAGACTTTAATATTGGCGTTTTGTACATTTTCAATCGTATTCAATCGATCTTGATAAGTACGTGTGGTAATGATTTTGTCGTAATGCTCTTCAGAAGTATCTAAATTATGGTTGTAATAATCCAGACCGGCTTCAGCAAAGTGACTGGCTTGATCAGGCGTCAACATGCCAAGAGTCATACACGTTTCCATGCCTAAACCTCTCACTTGTTTGACCATTTCCATCAACTTCGGCATGTCACGATCTTTAGGGCTACGCCACGCAGCGCCCATGCAAAAACGGCTAGCGCCTGATTTTTTTGCCGCCTTTGCTTGATCGATAACGGCGTTCACTTCCATCAAGGACTCAGCATCTAAATCAGTGTTATAACGAATGCTTTGCGGACAATAAGTGCAATCTTCAGGGCATGTACCTGTTTTAATCGAGAGTAATTGACTGATTTGCACTGCATTAGGATCATGAAATTCACGATGTATCGTTTGCGCTTCAAACAATAAATCATTCATTGGCTTTTTCATAATCGCTAGCACTTCTTCGCGAGTCCAGTTATTTCTAATTTCTGTTGGCACGTTACAACCTCAATACCTGTTTGAATTTATGTCGCCATTCATATGATTAACGATCTAATAGCTGAATTATAGGCGTTCACGCTACCAGTGTCATCAGCAAGACTACTTAACAACAGCACTAAAATGTATGCAATATACTAATTTTCTGACTATATGCCTAAAGACTCATAAGAACTAACAATCCTTTCGATAGCAATGATCATAGCTGCAGTTCTTAAATCAGGAATATCATCATCTGCATGCCAACGCTCACTAATGGATTGATATGTTTGGCACATGACATCTTCTAAACCTGAACGCACTAGGTCAACCTCAGAAGGCCCTGCAACTATCTTAGTCAGTAATTCTTGAGGGAATTGCGCACCTGTCATTTGCTCAATACCTGAAACTAGCTGACGTGTTTTACGCTCATGCTGCCTGCGTTGCAACCGGCCAAAACGAATATGACCAATATTTTTAACCCACTCAAAATACGACACTGTCACGCCACCTGCGTTCGCATAAAGATCAGGAATGATCAAACATCCCTTATCTCGTAAAACATGATTTGCCTCATAGGTTATCGGCCCATTTGCTGCTTCAATAATCACTTTAGCTTTGACATTTGAAGCGTTAGTAGAATTTATCACTCCCTCTAATGCAGCTGGAATCAAAATATCGCAATCAGCTTGTAACCCTACTTTTGAATCACTTTCATAACCTACGAAACCTTTGCAGCCTCCATGCTCAGAAATATGTGTCGACAGCGCTTCGATATCAATACCTTCTTCATCAACTACCATGCCATCTCGCTCTAAGACGTGAGTAATCAAACATGCATCTTCTTCAGATAGAAATTTAGCGGCATGAAAGCCAACGTTGCCTAAACCTTGAACAACGACACGCTTCCCGGATAAACCACCCGTCACTCCAGCAAAAGCTAAATCTCTGTCATGCTTAAAAACTTCTTGCAGTGCATATTGAACACCTCGGCCTGTTGCTTCGACGCGGCCTCGAATTCCGCCTTTACTGACGGGCTTGCCCGTTACACATGCCCCAGTATTCAAATCGTTCGGATTCAAACGTTTATATTCATCCGCCATCCATGCCATTTCACGTTCGCCTGTGCCCATATCTGGAGCAGGTACATTTTGTGCAGGACTAATCAAGTCTCGCTTAGCAAGCTCTTGAGTAAAACGGCGAGTAATTTTCTCTAATTCATTAGCATTCCATTGTGTTGGATCAATAATTAATCCGCCTTTTGAGCCGCCAAAAGGAACTTCAACCAAGGCGCATTTATATGTCATTAATGCAGCCAAGGCTTCTACTTCGCTTTGATTGACATGCATTGAGTAACGAATACCCCCTTTAACAGGCTCTCGATGTTCAGAATGCACACTCCGATAACCCGTAAAAGTAAATAACTTACCCCTGAGCCTGACCCCGAAACGGACAATATAGGTAGAGTTGGAGACTTTGATTTTTTCTTTTAAATCATCAGCAACATTAAGAATTCCGGCAGCCTCTTCAAATACTTTTTCTACTGATGACAAGAAATCACTATCGTGATTATCAATCGTTGTATTCATTTTCATGATCTTTATATAAGTATACTTTTTGTGTTTTATTGACGTTAAAAATCTTATCCAAGAACGGATAACAAAATACCTGCTGCAACGGCTGACCCAATCACACCTGCTAGATTAGGACCAATCGCATGCATTAATAAAAAATTATGTGGATTTGCTTCAAGGCCAACCTTATTCGCGACCCTAGCTGCCATTGGAACCGCTGAAACTCCTGCCGCTCCAATCAAAGGGTTGATTGGGTGACGAGAAAATTTATTCATCACTTTTGCCATTAAAATACCACTCGCAGTCCCTACACAAAATGCAACCGCTCCAAGTCCTAGAATTCCCAATGTTTCTAGATTCAAAAACTTATCTGCTGACATCTTCGAACCGACAGCCAAGCCAAGAAATATAGTCACTGTGTTCATGATTTCATTTTGAGCCGCATTGCTTAATCGTTCAACGACTCCACTCACTCGTAAAATATTCCCAAAACACAACATACCTATCAATGGCAACGATGCGGGTATGAATAAAGCAGTGACGATCAACACAACAAAAGGAAACAACAATTGCTCTAGCTTGCTAACTTCTCGCAATTGCTGCATTTTAATTGCGCGCTCCTCTTTCGTTGTTAATGCACGCATAATTGGCGGTTGAATAATTGGCACTAAGGCCATATAAGAATAAGCGGCCACCGCAATTGCACCCAAAAGTTCAGGAGCAAGCCTGCTGGCTAAAAATATTGCTGTCGGACCATCAGCGCCACCAATAATGGCAATTGCAGCTGCATCCTGCATAGTAAAATCAAACCCTGGCACCGCATTTAAGGCAATCGCTCCAATCAGGGTTACAAAAATACCAATTTGGGCAGCGGCACCCAACAGCAATGTTCGAGGATTGGCGATCAAGGCACTAAAGTCAGTTAATGCGCCGACCCCCATAAATATAAGCAATGGAAACACGCCCGTTTCAATACCTACTTTATAAATCATATAAAGTAGACCGCCCACTTCAGCCATACCAGCAATAGGGACGTTACTCAAAATAGTGCCAAAACCAATCGGCAATAAAAGCAATGGCTCAAACTGTTTTTTAATTGCTAAATATATTAACAACACACCAATGGCTACCATAATGAGCTGTTGCCATTCCCAATTGACGAAACCAGATTGTTGCCAGAGTTTTAAGATGCCTTCCATAATCATGTCTTACTAAAATTAAACTATAAATTTAAATGAGGGTTAAAATAATTTGGCCAGCAGTGATGCTGTCACCTTTTTTAATGTGAATTTCAGATACGCTACCGTTGCTATCAGCACGCATCTCTGTTTCCATTTTCATTGCTTCTAATTTGACGATTACATCGCCCTCTTTCACTTGGTCGTTTAACTCAATGCAGACATCAATGACATTAGCACTTAAGGGTGCTTTGATCATTTGACTATTTTTCCTGCTTGATGACTTTTTATCAGTTGTTAGAGATCCACTTTGATGATGCGAACGCTGTCTTGATGGTTCAGTCGATAATGTTAATAAGGTTTGACCAGATTCAACGTTATCTCCAACAGCAGCATGAATCTCAGAAGCACGTCCACTGCAATTCGCCCGAATTTCCGTTTCCATCTTCATAGCTTCTAAACGCATCACTAAATCACCTTCTTCAACACGGGCATTCAAATCAACACAAACTTCAATAAGTTTAGCGCTCAAAGGTGCCTCCACCTTTCCATCCATATTATGAAAACCATATTGCTTATCTGATTCAACTTTCTTATCAATAGCACCCCCATCAACCCTACGACAAACGACTGACAACAAAGTCACACAAGCTATTAACAGTGCCAATAACACAAATACTGTGCCCATCCCTAAACCAAACAAGGTTATGGATTGACTTAATTTTTCAATTAACATTCAAACCTCAACTACTCTGAGAATTACTTAGTTTTGTATGATTTACATACCGATGAATTACTACGATTTATGCCCGTATTGAATAAGAAACATTGAAAAAGCTTAGATAAGTTCTTAGTTCTGATTCTATGGCTCCAACCTTAACTGGCATAAATGACACTTTACTGCCGGGGGTACTTTGGCTTAGCTTTGCCAAATCCAAATAGGCGACACAACCAATTTGTGGATAGCCACCAATCGTTTGCCTATCTTTCATCAACACAATTGGCTGACCATCCTTGGGCAATTGAATAGCGCCAACGCTAATGCCTTGGGAAATAATGCCTTTACTATCGCTATGTATAGCCTCTCCTTTGAGTCGATACCCCATACGATTAATCTCAGGAGTCACTATAAACTCTTGCTCCGAAAAAGCTTGGATTACCGATTCACTACAACCTGTTTCTGAGTAATTAGGTATAAATCTAATTTCTACTTTTCCACCATATTCAGGTTTAAACTCAGGCGGAATTCTCATGGAAAAATCATAACAACATTCTCGATACAGTACCCTTTCCTTATTAGCTAGCTTTTGTCCATCATGGTTCAAACCGCCCAGTTTTTCACGCATAACAGTAGCCGCACTATGCAAATGATGTTCGACAGTAAAACCACCTTTAATAGCTAGATAGGCATATAAACCTGAAGAAAATGCATCAACACGGATCTCATCTCCCGCTTTCACTGCAATACTTTTCCACATTTCAATTTTTTGATGGTTAATCGTAATATTCCCTTCAGCTCCACAAACAGATATGACAGCATCGAGCTCAAAGCGTGCAGCAAACCCACCCATGCAGATTTCTAGCTGAGCCGCATTAAATTCATTGCCAAGCAACTGATTAGCCCACAAAAATGCATGCTCATCCATTGGCCCGCTATTAGTAATGCCGTACTTTTGCAATCCATAGCGCCCATAGTCTTGCACTTGAGTTAAGAATCCCGGATTAATTATTTGCAGAGACATTACAAAGCTCCACCGAGTTCGAGATATTGATCTTTGCTAATCGGCACGAACCTGACTTGATCACCCGTTTTTACTTTTGTAGGTTCTTCATTTTTATAATCCACCAAAACTTCAGGCGTACGTCCAATGATTTGCCAACCTCCTGGAGAATCAGACGGATAAATCGCTGTTTGTTGATCAGCAATGCCCAAACTACCTGCAGGAATATGTTTCCTAGGCGTCTCTTTTCTAGGCATTGCTATGCGCTCATCTACAGTGCCTAAATAGGCAAAACCAGGAGCAAAACCCATAGCATAAACATCGTAAATATTATTAGAGTGCAACTTAATCACTTCATCAGGCGACAAACCTGATGACGAAGAAATAAAGTCCAAATCTAATCCCACTTCTGGGCCGTAATATACGGGAATATCAACAATATTTTGAGAGGGTGTCGAAGCCGTTTGAACAGAAGCATTGAGCGTTGCTGCTTTGACCATTTCCAAAAACTCACCACTAGCAATCTTGTGTAAATCAAACAATATATGAATCGATGCATAAGACGGTACGATATCAATTATATAGTCTGACAAAGGCTGCTCAATTGCACTAGTTACAGCGGTTACTTGCTTAAAAATATCAAGGTTAATAGCTTGTTCAAAGAGAACAACAAGAGTGTTCTCTGAAATCTGGACCACGTTCATAGTGAAGCAATCATTTCTCGAATTTTTTTCACCGATTCCAAAGCATGCAAATTATCACCATGCACACAAATAGTGTCGGCAACAATTTCGATAGTATTTCCATTAATAGACGTCACTTGCTGTTTTTGTATCAAGCCTTTGACATGTGTTTCAATTTCATCATCATTTTCTAGCACTGCGCCTTCAAGTTTCCTTGGCACTAAACTACCTTCATCGGTATAGGCTCTATCTGCGAAAGCTTCGAAGATGACCGGCACAGAATAAGACAAGGCATGTTGCTTAACCTTTCCCGCTTGTGCATTAGATAAGACCATTAATGGCAAAGGTTTAGTTGCAGCTTCAGATAACATCGCCACTGCTTTAAAAATCGCACTTCGCACCGTTTCATCAACCATCATTGTGTTATACAAAGCACCATGAGGCTTCACATATTGCACCTCAGTACCATAAGCATGACAAATAGCTTGCAATGCGCCAACCTGATATAGCACCATATCTGTGATTTCAGCTGTACCCATAGACATATTGCGGCGCCCAAAACCTTGTAAATCAGGGTAACTAGGATGAGCGCCTATAGTCACATTATGAGCTTGTGCAAGTTGCACTGTTTTTGCCATAACGGAAGGATCAGAAGCATGAAAACCGCAAGCAACATTTGCCATATCAATATACGGCATGATGAGCTCATCATTACCCATCTTCCACTGCCCAAAACTCTCACCAAGATCGCAATTTAATTTCATTTTAAAATACCTATTTTGCAGTGACTGCTGTCGGAAGATACAACACAATTTCTGGGTAAATAGTGACGATAACAATAGCTAAAGCAATCATAAAAAAGAATGGCAAGGCACATTTAGCGATATAGAAAATATTTTTCCCCGTCAGCGCCTGAATCACAAATAGATTAAAACCCACTGGCGGAGTAATTTGTGACATTTCTACAACCAAGACTAAAAATATACCAAACCAAATAAGGTCAATACCTGCAGCGCCGACCATTGGCAACACAATAGAAGTTGTTAAAACAACCACTGAAATACCATCAAGGAAACAGCCTAAAATAACGAAGAATACTGTTAAATATGCAATCAACTCAAAATTAGACAAACCCTGAGTCGCTATCCACGTTGCTAGTGACCGAGGAATACCGACAAAGCCCATCGCCAAGGTTAAAAAGTGTGCGCCAACCAAAATCAAACCCAGCATACAAGAACTGCGTACAGCTCCAAGCACGCTTTCCTGAAAACTTTTTTTGCTAAAATTCTTAGTTAATACTGAGATCACTAAAGACCCTAACACCCCAAATGCCGCCGCTTCTGTTGGTGTAGCGACACCCTGATAAATTGAACCTAAGACACAAAAAATCAATACTAAAATAGGGAAAAGCTTCTTTAAAGCGATAACTTTTTCTGCAAATGTCCAGGTCAAGTCATCATCATTAGTGGCTGCTTGCTTTTTAAATGCGGTCACTATAATGATGTAAAGCATGAAAAGGCCAACCAACATTAAGCCGGGGAAAACGCCCGCTAGAAATAAGCGTGCAATTGATACTTCTGCAGCAACGCCATAAACAATCAAGATAATCGATGGAGGAATCAATAAACCTAATGTTCCTGAACCTGCCAGAGTTCCAATTGATAATGAATCGTCATAACCACGACGTGATAGCTCAGGTAACGTCATGCGACCAATGGTAGCTGCAGTCGCTGCCGATGATCCCGAAACCGCTGCAAAAATTCCGCAGCTCAAAATATTCACATGTAGTAGCTTGCCGGGCAATTTAGACAGAAATGGCGCTAAACCTTGGAACAAATCTTCCGATAAGCTGGTGCGAAATAAAATTTCACCCATCCAGATAAATAACGGCAACGCGGTTAAGGACCAACTCGTTGTTGCGCTCCATGAAGAGGTGCCCAATAACAAGCCAATGCTACTATTCTCAATTAACACTAAGCCTATGACAGCCAAGCCTGTCAGTGTCAATGATACCCACACCCCACTAAGGAGCATGACAATCATCGCTGCAACAAGAATGAATCCTATTAATGAAATATCCAAAATTTAGTCCTACTATTTTTTTATTTTAATGGTTAACGCTTAAATTTCTTCTTGCTCAAGCGTCATATAAGTCGGTGTTTTACCGAGTAAGACCAAGACAAAGCTCTCGAGAAAAGCGAGAAATAAGGCCGCAGAGCCTAATGCCATCGGCATTTGCACAATCCATAATGGCATAGGCAGATAAGTATCAGTAACGTCATCAAAATCATATGATTCATATACTGTGAAAGCCGTGTAATACGATAGGAAACCAACAATCATCAAGCCAATAAGAAGCGCAAAAATTTCAGAATAACGTCTGATTTTCCCCGGTAGCCTACCAAGCAATATAGTTAAACGAATATGCCCACCAGTATTAAAGGTATAAGCCAAGCCAAAAAAGATAGTTGCCGACAATAACCAACCAGCAAAATCTTCTGAAGAAGGAATAATCACTCCTAGAAAGCGTGCAGCAATTTGACTTAGGATGAGTAAAGCCATAGCAATCAAGCACACACCAGAACCCCATGCTGAAAAGGAATAAACGAATCGCATCATAAAAAAACCTAACAATAAAAAAAAGTTTGACTAGCTATTAAAAAGAAACGCCTAAAACTAATAGCCAGCCAAACTCAAGGAGAAATCATAGCATCGCTATGATGAAAATGACTTAGTTTGCTTTGAAAGCGTCAATAATAGCTTGACCATCAGCACCTGATTCAGCCAACCATTCTTTGAGCATGGTATCGCCAATCACACGAAGTTCAGATTGCAATTTTTCTGATGGCGCAGCAACAACCATTCCTTTTTCTTTAAGGATATTGGTATGTTCAACAGCTAATTTGCGTCCTAATGCCCAGCCTTCTGCTTCCGCATTAGCCGCTGCATCCATAATCACTTTTTGAGTTGCAGCATCTAATTTATTGAAGATTTTTGTATTCACAAATACCATGTTTTTTGGAATCCATGCATTGATAGTCGTGAAATGCGAAACATAGTCCCAACTTTGGTTATTCACGCCTGTACTAGGTGAAGTTACCATGCCATCAATCACGCTTGTCGTGAATGCTTGAGCAATATCACTAAACGGAACATTCACAGG
>CALKZN010000086.1 GCA_938002995.1 uncultured Arenicellaceae bacterium
TTTGACCCATTATTTCGCTTTCGCCTAGATGAGGATGAAACTATATTTATTGCCAGAACAGGATTGATTAGGTTTGGTGCTTGCGAAAGACCATTCAAACCAAGAGAGAGTGGCGATAGTTTTAGATGTAGAGTATAAAATTTTAAGCTGAGCTTTAAGGTAAGCTAAAAACGTTTACTTTTGTTCTATTAAGTTGTTCCGATTGAAGTCAATCAAACTAATGCTGATAAAGCTTATGTGTCTATGGAAGTTGGAAAGCTAAATTTTAAAAGGCCAATTTATTAAGCATTGATATTTTGTGGGTCAAATTGAGTAAAATTTGAAAATTCATAAATTTATTAAAACTAGTTAAGCAAATATCTTTATGTTTTATAAGTATTTGGATAGTATTGCTCTTCCCCAAATTTATCTTAATAAAGGACTTATAATGACAAACGTTTTTAAATTAGTAGCAAGTGCTGCACTTATTTTATTGCTTAGTGCTTGTGGTGGCGGCGGTTCATCATCAAAGGATGCAAGTGGATGCGTTAGGCTTGAAAGAGTATCCGGCGGTGCGGAATATACTAATAGATGTAACTTTAAAGTAAATGTAGCGGTGTTTGATCCTCTTTTTAGATTTTCACTTGAAGCAGGAGAAACTACATTTTTGGCTAGAACGGAAAGCTTGTCTTTTGGCGTATGTGATGCTCCAGATAAGCCAAGAGAAGAAAGTTCTATCGAGTTCAGTTGTAGCTAGTTTGCTTATTTCTTTTTAGAGAGGTAAAAGTATAAAGCATTACTTTTTTAATGCTTTATCAACTGACGCCAAAATAGCTCGCAATATATTCATTTCTTCTTTGTCAGGTTCTGCGCGTGCAAAAAGCGCGCGCAGTCTTTGCATAATAGGCCCGCCATGCCCTGCTTTTATAAAGCCAGTCGTTTTAATGGTTGTTTCAAGGTGTTGATAAAAGCGTTCATGATCCTCGCGATTAGCAAGATTTTCACGTACTTTAGTTTGGCTTAAAACGCCTGATGTTGGTTTTTTGTTTTGCGCTTGAAGCTGTGTCTCATCAGCAATATGCCTTTTATAAATTTCATAACTCAATGTTTGTGCTGCCGCGGCGATATTTAGCGATTGCATTTGTGGGCTAGTAGGGATGGTGACGCGATGACTTGCATGCTGAATATCATCATTGTGTAAGCCCATGCGTTCGGGTCCTAAAACTATAGCTACATTGCTTTGCGGGGATTTTTTAAGGGATGAAATTAAGGCCTCGGCAGTTTGTTCAGGCGTTAATTCAGGTAGATCAACGCCTCGTATTCTGGCGGTGCTGGCAATGACTAAAGTACAGTCTTGAATAGCGCTAGACAAATCATCAACTACCATTGCATTGTCGATGACATCGGCAGCACTCATCGCCATTTTGTTGGCTTCATCGGAAGGAAAGTCTTTGGGTGCGACTAAGCATAGATCTGTTAGTCCCATTGTTTTCATCGCTCTGGCTACAGAGCCAATATTGCCAGGATGAAAAGTGCGCACTAAGACGACACGAATATTATCTAGCCTTGAGGGGCTGTGATTTTCTGTGAAAGATGCTGCTTGGCGACGAGTTGGCATGGTAATGGTGTTTATTCTGGGATTGACCAGTCGATGATATGACTGTTTTGCTGTTGAAGGTATGTATTTGCTTGGGAAAAATGTTTGCAGCCTAAAAAACCTCGATGAGCAGAAAGTGGTGAAGGATGAGGGGCATTCAATACAAGGTTTTTGTGTCTGTCAATGACTTGTCCTTTTTTCTGCGCATAGCTGCCCCACAATAGGAAAACAACATTTTGACATTCCCTATTAATTAAAGTGATGACGGCATCTGTGAACTGTTCCCAACCACGTTTTTGATGCGATGCCGCATGCGAATGTTCAACAGTTAATACGCTATTGAGTAGTAAAACGCCTTGCTCAGCCCAGCTTTGCAAATTTCCGTGATTAGGAATTGGAATATCTAAATCAGCATTAATTTCTTTGTAAATGTTTTTCAATGATGGTGGTGTTTTGGTGCCTTTGGGTACCGAAAAGCTCAAACCATGTGCTTGGTTAGGTCCATGGTAAGGGTCTTGCCCAATAACCACGATTTTAACTTGATCTAGTGGCGTTGTATTGAGTGCATTAAAGATGCTTTCACTAGCTGGATAGATTGTTTTTCCTGCCGCTTTTTCGGCAAGTAAAAATTGTGACAACTGCTGCATATAAGGCTTTTCAAACTCAATATTTAAGTGCTCTAGCCAGCTTTTATCTAGCTGTATTTTTCTATTAAGCATGATTTAATTGTGCTTTTCTTATGCGTTGGGCCGTCTTATGGGCTTATTATAGCCGAGAATAGAAACACCAATAATCACTAAGCTCATACCTATCACATGATATATAGTGAATGCCTCTCCAAGTAAGCTGACTGCTAAGAGAGTAGTAAATACCGGGCCTATAGTGCCTGTGATGCTGGTTCGGTCCGGACCAATCCTTGCAATAGCTTCGCTGATGCAAAAACTTGGAATAATTGTGCAAATAATGGCGATCGCAAAACTAATGAGATAAACCGTGTCGCTGGTATGTAAGTCTTGAACTTCATTGGTGATCAAAAAATGCACGAAAATACCTGCACTGGCAGCAATCATCGCGATACAAGTAAACATGCGGCTACCAATTTGTGTGATGATTCCTTTGCCCAGTAATACGTATAAAGCAAATACAATTGTCGATAAACCGACAAATATGGCGCCTCTAACAATGTCATCGCCATAATGGTTTAAATCGTGCAAGAAAATAGCGGCGATACCTCCATAGCTAAACAATAAGGCCAATGCGATATTGCCGGTAATGGGTTTGCCAAAAAATAATGCGCCAAATATGACGACCAATGTTGGGTAGGTGAATAGCAATAAACGCTCTAATTGTGCTGAAATATAAAGTAAACCATATAAATCTAATAAACTGGCGGCGTAATAACCCATTAAACCAATGACAGTGGTTAGCATTAAAATAGAAGGGTTTAATTGCGCACGACGTTCATGTTTGCGCAAAAGGTATATCAATAAGGCGATGTAGAAGGGCGCTGAAAATAACATGCGTAACGATAGGAGTGTGACGCTATCAACTTGCTCATTATAAGCAAATTTTACTAATATTGGCCTAATAGAAAATAAAGCAGCGCCGAGAATAGCGAAGCCTAAACCGATTAAGTTGTTTTGATGGCTTTCTTGGTTTGTTTGTTCAGCAGACATGGTATACCTTTTATAAATAGGTTTAAGAGTGAATGCTGTGATTGAATGAAAACGGGCAGGCTAATAATAACTGACTGGATTTCAAAGAATCGCAGCCAGAAAATTTTGATAAAAACTTTAATATAAACGTGTATGAAAAATTATATTAAAAAACAATAGGCTACACTTTTTTTGCATGAGCCAGAGCAGGTTTTTCAATGTATTTTTTGATGTAGTTTTTTGCATGTAGTTATCGTATGCACTTTGAGTCACAACTGCAATACTTTTTTATTTTCCGAGATATTTTTAATTTATTTTTTATATGAAGCTTAGTTTTAAGAAAGCTTTACATCATAATTAAATGTCATTAATTGTCTTAAATTTGTAATGATATGTGATCTACCCCGTTCTTATTAAGTGAAGATTATACATTTTTCTTCATCCTCTTTGAGGTTAGCGGTAATAGCTGTATCGTTACTGCTAACCTTCTTTTTTTATGATCTCCAATATGCGATTACTGTTAATAATTTCTTTGATTTTTTCTTTTAATATTGCTCAGGCTTATAATTATCAAAGCCAGCAATTCAAAAGCCAATCGTCACAAGTGTCATTGATAGAACTTTTTACGTCTGAAGGGTGTAGTAGTTGTCCGCCTGCAGAACATTGGCTGAATAGCTTGAAAACACACAAAAACCTCTGGGATGATTTTGTTCCTGTCGCTTTCCATGTCGACTATTGGGACTATATTGGTTGGAAAGATGTTTACGCCAAACCAAAACACACTGAAAGACAACGCTTATATGCACTTGAGAATCGTGAGCCTAGTGTTTATACGCCAGGTGTTAGAGCAGAAGGTAAAGAGTGGCGCAATTGGCGCCGTGCGAATTTAGAGAAACTTGCTGACGTTGAACGCAAGCAAGTAGGTGTTTTGAGTATGAATGTCTCTGCTGATGGGACGTTTGCCGCTAATTTTGATTTAGCAGAAGGCAAAACACTTGAGCAGTTGAATGTGAAAGGTGAGCCCTATTTTTTGACGGTTGCTCTATTAGGTATGGGCATTTCTACCGAAGTAAAACGCGGAGAAAATCGAGGTAAAACATTGGATCATGATTTTATTGTATTAAATAGCCAAGACTATGAGATCAACAATTCATCTTGGCAAGGTAGATTGCCAGAATCCAAAGTGAAAGCATCCCAGTATGCCATTGCCGCATGGATATCGAGCAATAAAAGTTTAAGGCCAATTCAGGTTGCTGGTGGCGTCTTAAAGTAAAGTTTGAGCTTATACTACTTCTGGCTTAGATTTTTCGCAATGGTAGCTTCAGATTACTCATAATTACGCCAATCAAGATAATGATCATTGAGACTATCATGGTCATACTCAAGGTCTCATCAAGATAACTTACTCCCCAAAAAACACCAAAGATTGGAATTAGGAACGTCACAGAAACTGCACTTGTCGCATCAACTTTGGAAATTAATTCAAAGAAGATGATAAACGCAAAGCCTGTACACAATAAGCCTAGCAATAATGTGGCATTCCATGCTTGAGCAGAAATTGGACTTTCTGGCCAAAAGTATAGAGCTAGAGGCAAGCCTGCAATTGCAGCATAGACAGTACTCGCAGTGGCAACTTGAAGCGGAGGTATGTCATTGAGGTATTTTTTTAAATAATTTGATCCATAGCCATAGAAGAAAGTAGCTAACAAAATAGCTGCCGCTCCAAGTAACCCATCAATACTAGTGTCAGTTGAGTTACCGGAGTCGCTGACTAAAATACTGACACCGATAAATGAAATGATAATGCCCAGTAATTGGATGAGTGAAAAATGCTTTTTCAACCAAAAATAAGCAACGATGGCTGCCCATATCGGAGTGGTTGCATTCAGAATCGCTGCGGAGCTAGCCGAAATCGTCAATTCTGCTTTAGCGTACAAGATAAATGGAAATAACTGCCCTAATAAGCCAGATACTAAAAAGTGCCAGCGTAAACCTGGTTTTATCATTAAGCTTATCAGCGCTTTGCTTTGCCCCATGACGGCGCTGACAATAAGCAAAAATATTGCCGCTAATATGATGCGCATAAAAGCCAATGCGAAAGAGCCAAACTCTGGAGACGCAATTTTAATAAACGAAAAGGACAAGCCCCAGATTGCTGCTAGAACAATCAAGTAAACAAAGTATTTTGGTTTCATGTGGGATGTTGTCTATGCGTTATCAGCCGGAAGCTCTACAATAAACGATATGAATTTTTTAGCCCACTGTTTTTTAGCCCAAGCTACGCCTTTTTCTTTATATGGAAATTTACTCGGCGATTTCATTGCAGGGGCAGATTTAGATAAGCAAGCTGATGAGGTATTAAAGGGTCTGGAAAACCATAAGCTGGTAGACCGATTTACAGATGCGCATCCAGCTTTGCCACCGTTGAAGCTTATATTGAGTAAAGATAGACGCCGTTTTACCGGTATTATTTCAGACGTGGCGTTTGATTATTTTTTAATTAAACACTGGGAAAAGTTTAGCGACCGCGACTTGAGAGGCTTTGTTGATGAGGTCTATGTCAATATTCGTCAGGTGATACCACTAATGCATCCTCGGATGGTGCAATCGATGGAGTTCATGTTGAATGACGACGGGCTTTTAGTGAATCAAAGTATGGAAGGCGTAGGCAAAACTCTAAATCGTTTATCTCATCGGATTCGTTTTAAAAATAAATTGCATGGTGCGGTTGAAGAGGTTGAACAACATTATGCTGAGTTTGAAGGAGCATTTTTATGGCTATTTCCAGACTTAATGGCTTCGGTGGTTGATGAGGGTATTGAAAAATAATGAAAACGAAACTAATTTTTATACTTTGTTTATTGTTGTTTTTGGGCGCATGCGAGACCGTCGGATATTATTCTCAGAGTGTGATTGGGCATAGCAAGATGATGTTGGCTAGGCAGCCGATTGATAAGGCGATTGTAAAGTCTGAGGGCAATCGTAAAGAGTTATTGATATTGGCGAAATCATTGCGTCAATATGCTGTTGATGAACTTTCCCTGCCGGATAATAATAGTTATTTGAGTTATGTTGATATGCAGCGCAAGCATCCTGTTTGGTCGATTGTGGCAGCACCTGAATTTTCGATTAAGCCTGTTCGTTGGTGCTATCCGGTTGTTGGTTGTGCGAGTTATCGCGGTTATTTTTCCGAAGAATCTGCGCAAAAGTATGCAGAAAAAATGCGCAAAAAAGGTCTTGAAACCGAAGTTGGCGGGGTAACTGCATATTCAACCTTAGGTTGGTTTAATGATCCACTCATTCCTTCAATGCTTAGACGAGGCGAAGCTTCTCTGGCGGAAGTGATGTTCCATGAACTTGCGCATCAAGAGTTATATATTAAGGGTAACAGTGCCTTTAATGAGGCGTTTGCGACAGTGGTTGGAGAACATGGAGCTTTACGATGGTTGCAAAAAAATAAACCTGAAGTAGCAGCTGTATATCGTCGTCGCATGCAAGTCCGTAATGATTTTTCTGGGTTAGTAAAGGTGACTAAGGGACGTTTGAAAATGCTTTATGCTGAAGATTTAAGCGAAGTTGATATGCGTTTGAAGAAGCAGTCGGTCTTTGATCAGTTTAGGCAAGACTATGATGAATTAAAAATGGCACGTTGGTCAGGTAAGGCTTGGTATGGCGGCTGGTTAAAAACTCCGCTCAATAATGCGCGAATGGCTTCATTTTCTACCTATCGTGATTTAGTGCCACAATTTGAAGCGTTGTTAGAAAGCTGTGGGAATAACTTTGAGCGCTTCTACGTATCTGTGAGAACCCTTAAGAAACAGGGTAAAAACGCTAAGGTTCCTGTGTCGTGTGTTGACTGATTTTACGTTTTTTGCTCAAACGAAACATGGCGATACTTCCAAAAAGGTTAGGGAAGTATTTTTGTGTCAGCGTGGTTTCAAAATTATTGTTGAGCACTCGTGATTCTAAAATCCTAATACCTCGATTATTGCAAAAGGCTTCAAAGTCTTGAACAGTACACAGTCGAATATTGGGTGTATCGTGCCATTTGTAAGGTAGGCGCTTGGAGACCGGCATTTTCCCACCTAAAGCGAGTTGCAAGCGAATACTCCAATGACCAAAATTTGGGAAAGAAACAATTGCTTCTTCGCCAACACGGAGCATTTCATCAATTAAGACAGTCGCGTGTTTTATTGATTGCAAAGTCAGTGATAGAACTACGTAGTTAAAACTCTTGTCTTCAAAGCTGGGCAAGCCATCATTTAAATTCATCTGAATCACATTGATGTTGTTATCAATGCATTTCGCAATATTTTTTGCTTCACGTTCTAGGCCATAACCGTAAACGTTTTTAGTTTCTTGTAGATGACGCATGAGTGAACCATCTGCACATCCAAGGTCCAAAACTTGTGCATTTGTAGACACCCAATCACTGATAATTTTGAAGTCTGGCCGAATAGCTTGATGAGAAATTTGATTCATTAAATTAGCCGATAATTTTTTAGACTGCTACCTTATTCATATAGCTTTGGAACACATCGATGTAATCATCAATTTGCATCAAAAAGGCATCATGTCCTTGCGGAGCGTCAATTTCAGCATAGCTCACGTTGAGCTTATTATCTTGCAGTGCTTTGACAATTTCGCGAGAACGTTCTGGGTTGAACCGCCAATCGCTAGTGAATGACATGACTAAAAAGTCGGCTTTTGCGGTTGCTAGGGCTTCACGCAAATTTTCATTATGTGCCTTTGCAGGGTCATAATAGTCCAAGGCCTTTGTCATAAGTAAATACGTGTTGGCATCGAACTGATCTGCAAAGCGATCGCCTTGATAGCGTAAATAACTTTCAACTGCGAATTCAGCATCATAGCTGAAATCGATCAAGGTTCTATTTTGTAAATCACGGCCAAATTTTTCAGCCATCATATCGTCTGAAAGATAAGTGATATGACCTAACATACGTGCAACACGTAAGCCATTGACAGGTTTTGCGTCATGGTCAAAATAACGACCCTCATAAAATTCTGGATCACGCATGATTGCTTGTCTAGCAACTTCATTGAAGGCAATGTTTTGTGCGGACAATTTTGGCGACGAGGCAATAATGATGGCGTGTTTTAACCTGTTTGGAAAACGCGTTGACCATTCCATTGCTTGCATCCCCCCTAGGCTTCCTCCAATGACTGCAGCCCAAGTCTCAATGCCTAATTGATCACTGAAAAGGGCTTGTGATGAAACCCAATCCTCAACCGTAATGATTGGGAAGTCAGGGCCATATTGTTCGCCAGTTTCTGGGTTGATGCTAGTAGGCCCGCTGCTGCCATGACAGCCACCAATATTGTTGGTGCACACGATAAAAAATCGATTACTATCAATCGGTTTGTCGGGTCCAATCAGTTCATTCCACCAGCCTTCAGACTTTTCATCATTTGCATGGAAACCGGCAGCATGATGGTGACCACTCAAGGCATGGCAAATTAAAATTGCATTTGTTTTTTTTGCGTTCAGTTCGCCATAGGTTTCGTAAACTAAAGAGTGAGATGGCAGTGATACACCGCATTCCAATAGCAATGGCGTATCGATTTGCATTGTTTGTGGCGTAACAATACCAACAGAATTTGCGCCCAGAGATTGTTCTTTTGATAGGGTCATAATTGCTTGTAGATTAACGCCTGTGAGTATAGAAAGCTATCAATTAGCTACCGCTATAATAAGGAAGCTGCTAAATCACGGATCGGAGGAATAATGACTATCAAGCTAAGTTGTAGAAATATAAATACAACGATAGGAGATAAGTCGATTCCACCCATCAAAGGTATGATTCGTCTAGCAGGAGCCATTAAGGGTTCTGTTAAAGAGTAAACAACGGATATAAAGGGGTTATATGAACCCTGCGGTGCAACCCATGAGCTAATGACACGAATAAGCATTGCACCCAGTAAGATATAAACGCTGGATTGAATGATATCGGCAACAGCAAAAAGCAATAGGCTTGGAATGGAGAATCCTTGGCTATTCATGCTAAATAAAATAAACAATTTAATCACCGTTAATACAAAAGCAACTCCAAGAGTAGCCATGGCGAAATTTTTATTTGTCACCAATAGTTTTTTAAAAGGTGTTAATAATGGATTGCTTATCTGTATTAAAAAATGACCGATGGGGTTTCTGAAATCGGCATTATTCATATGCATCCAGAAACGAATCAAAATGCAGAAAATAAATAGACCAAAAATTGCGTCTACTAAAAACGTTCCGCCATTATTTAAATAATTCATATTGATACTCGTTTGGTCGTCAATGATTAGTTTGATATTGTTGTTGTGTATTGTTCTACAGGCTAGTGAATGATGCTTAAATTGTCTTGCTAAGTTCAACGCCTAATTCTTCTGAACGTTTCAGTGCTGATTGAAATGCTTTATCTATAATATTAGCAAGTTTATCGTTTTGAAAGCTCAGTAGCGCTTGTTCAGTAGTGCCTTTAGGTGAAGTGACATTCTTAATTAGCTGTTCGATTGAATGTTCACTACTTTGCATTAACTTTGCTGATCCAGCGCAGGTGTCTATCGCTAGCTGTTTAGCAATATCGCTTGGGAGCCCAGCTTGCTCAGCTGACTCGATTAAGGATTTGACGAATAACATAAAATACGCAGGACCACTGCCTGATAAAGCCGTGACAGCATCAATATCTTGTTCTTTCTCAACCCAAAACGCAGAGCCAACAGCTGACATTAAGGTTTGGGCGATGTCTTTTTGTTCGGTGGAAACTGATTGGTTTGCATACATCCCGCTTGCGCCAGACTTTACTAAGGCAGGAGTGTTTGGCATTACTCGAATAACAGCGGTGTTGATGTTCTTGACGTGTGTTGCATTAATGATTATTTGCTGGATTAAATCACAATTTATTCCTGCAGCAATCGATATAACTAAAGACTGTTTATCGAGAATGATCTGTGCGATCGGCGTTAAGACTGTCGCCATGACTTGAGGTTTGACGGCTAATACAAGAACATCACTTTTCTGAACTAACTCACTATTACTCGAACACGTATTGATGTTGAAATCAGAACTTAGTTTTTCCATTTGATCGGCATTTGGATCAAAGACATAAATCGATTGGCTTTGAACGATATTCGGAACTAGGCCGCCGATAATGCTTGAGGCCATATTGCCACCGCCAATAAAGCCGATAGTGAAATTTTTTGTATGTGCATTCATAGGTGTATGTTTTCTGATCTTATCTTTAGTGCCTTACAACTCTATAAAAATTATGAAGTTGTAAATATGAATTGTACTGGCTCTAGGTTCTTGCTCCAAATAAATCGGAACCGACTCTGACCATGGTTGTTCCTGCGCAAATTGCCGCTTCTAAATCATTCGACATGCCGGCTGAAATAGTATCTAAGTTGATATCAAGATCTTGATTGATATCATCTAATAGATGTTTTAGTTTTACTAAACAGGCTTTTTGTTCTGCAAAGTTCTCTCGAGATTTGGGTAAAGCCATGAAGCCTCTTAAAGAAATATTAGGTAATTTATTGATGTGTTTAGAAAGAGATAATGCTTCGTTAAGTGGGATACCTGCTTTGCTAGCTTCATTGTCTAAATTTATTTGAATAAGAATATTGAGCGATTTTTCTGTAGAGTTTTGATCATTCAGGCGCTGTGCAGTTTTAAGTCGATCAACGCCATGGACCCAATCAAAATGATTAGCAATCAACTTGGTCTTGTTGCTTTGAATTTGCCCAATATAGTGCCAAGTGATGTTTAAGTCAGCTAATTGCTTTTGTTTCTCAATAGCTTCGTTAAGATAGTTTTCTCCAAAATTCGTCAAACCAAGATCAAAAAAATCACGAATCATATTTGCAGGCTTTGTTTTGCTAGCGCCAATTAATTGTACAGAATTTTCGTCTCTGTCTGCTTGTTCGCAAGCCGCAACAATGCGGTTTTGGACATTGTTTAACTGTAGTTGATAACTGTGTTTAGTATTCATATTTGGCGACGAAATTGTCCAATTATTTATTTATTCGAAGATAAGCATGCGATGATGGTTTCGATTTCTTATCCGCCATAGTATTATATCTAGTGTAATCATAGAGTTTTGATTGATTCATGCAAAAATTGTTGAAAATTGTGTGACTAAACATCAAAAGTTAACTATAAAAAACAACCATAAAAAATAATAAGAGGCTTCTTTCCATGGATATCGCAGAATTACTTGGCTTTACTAATAAAAATGGCGCATCAGATTTACACCTTTCCGCAGGCATGCCGCCAATGATTCGTGTTGATGGTGAAGTTAAGAAATTAAAATTGCCGGAACTTGATGCTGAATCTATTCAAAAAATGATCATTGATATTATGAATGATTATCAGCGTAAGACCTTGGAAGAAAATCTCGAAGTGGATTTTTCGTTTGAGCTACCAAATGTCGCGCGTTTCCGTGTTAATGCATTTTTTCAAAATCGCGGTCCTGCTGCCGTTTTTAGAACCATTCCGTCTGAAGTATTAACGCTAGAGGATTTAAAGGCACCTAAAATCTTTGAAACCATTGCGCAAAACCCTAAAGGACTGGTGTTGGTAACTGGGCCAACTGGATCGGGTAAATCAACAACATTAGCGGCGATTATTGATTACATCAATAAGACACGGAACGATCATATTCTGACGGTAGAAGACCCAATCGAATTTGTGCATAAAAGCCAAAAGAGTTTGGTGAATCAACGTGAGCTCCATCAACATACACATTCTTTTGAAAACGCCTTACGCTCAGCATTGCGGGAAGATCCGGACATTATTTTAGTTGGTGAGCTGCGCGACTTAGAGACTATTCGATTAGCCTTAACAGCAGCAGAGACAGGACACTTGGTATTTGGAACGCTGCATACAACGTCAGCGGCTAAAACGATTGACAGAATTGTTGATGTATTCCCTGGTGAAGAGAAAAACTTAGTGCGTTCCATGTTATCCGAGTCAATTCGTGCGGTAATTGCGCAAACACTGATGAAAAAAGTAGGTGGCGGTCGTATTGCGGTTCATGAAATTTTGATACGAACTAATGCGATTGCTAACCTGATTCGTGAAGATAAAGTTGCACAAATGTATTCTGCACTCCAGACTGGTCAGCAACATGGTATGCAGACTTTGGATCAATGTTTGGAAAATTTAGTTTCACAGCGCCTAGTTTCTTTAGCTGATGCCAGAAGAGCGGCGGTCGATAAATCCAAATTTATGTAAATTTTTTTGATTTGCTATCAATAAATAAGCTAAATAAAAGCTAAATAAATTTTGATCAATTAGAAAGATTAGCAACGCAGGTAGGACACATTATGTATTCAATTTCAGACTTATTATCCAATACGGTTCAAAATGAAGCGTCAGATTTATTCGTTACTGTTGGGACTCCACCATTAATTAAGGTTGGTGGACTTATTGTTCCCGTGAAAGGCCCAGACTTAACTGCTAGGGAATCACGTGAACTATGCTATAGCATTATGAATGAATCTCAACGTCGTGATTTTGAGGCTGATAAAGAATGTAATTTTGCAATACATCCTAAAAAGCTTGGCCGTTTCCGTGTCAATGTTTTCATGCAACAAGGCAGTGTTGGTATGGTGTTGCGTTATATTAAAAGTGACATTCCTAACTTCCAGCAATTACGATTGCCAGAAGTTCTCCAGAAAGTAGCTTTGCATAAGTTGGGAATGGTTATTTTCGTCGGTGGTACTGGCTCGGGTAAAAGTACGTCGATGGCGGCTCTTATGGATTATCGAAACTCGAATATGTCTGGACATATTATTACCATTGAAGATCCTGTTGAATTTGTCCATCAACATAAAAAATCAGTAATCACTCAGCGTGAAGTGGGTATTGATACTGATTCATTTGATGCGGCATTAGTGAATACGCTTCGTCAAGCACCTGATGTGATTCAAATTGGTGAGATTCGTACTCCAGATACCATGGAAAAAGCGATTTCTTTTAGTGAAACAGGGCATTTATGTATTGCTACGTTGCACGCAAATAACGCGGTTGGTGCAATTGATCGAATTATTAACTTTTTTTCTGAAGAGAGAAAAGAGCAATTATTAAATGATTTGGCTTCAAATTTATATGCAATTATCTCTCAACGCTTATTGCCCACTAAAGATGGTAAGGGCCGAGTGGCTGCACTTGAAATTTTGATAGGTTCTCCCTTGATTTCTGACATGATTCGAGAAGATCGTATTGATGAAATTTATGAAGTGATTGAACGGTCAGGAGAAGAATGGGGAATGCAGACCTTCGACCAAGCATTATTCGAAATTTATGAGGAAGGTTTGATTACTTTTGAAGAGGCGATGAAAAATGCGAACTCTCAAAATAATCTGCGATTGAAGATCAAATTAGAAGGGAAAGATGCTGATAAAAACGATATCGGTAGCACACTTAATGAAGTAGACCTTGTCGATGATGATGATAATAACTTTTAAAGCTCAAAGTAAAAAAAGCTCATATAAATAA
>CALKZN010000087.1 GCA_938002995.1 uncultured Arenicellaceae bacterium
AGATTCTAATTGCTGTTTCGCGCCACTAATTGTAAAACCTTCCATATATAACAAGGTTCTAATCTGGCGTACTAATTGAACTTCATGACGCTGATAATAACGACGGTTTCCACGGCGCTTAACCGGGTTTAGTTGAGAGAATTCCTGTTCCCAATATCGTAAAACATGCGGCTTGACTTCGCATAGATCACTCACCTCACCAATAGTGAAATAACGTTTGCTTGGAATCGGTGGGAGTGTTGCGTTATCGCCTTGATCTAACATGTTACTAATTATCCTCGTTTTACGCTATTTTCTACTGTTTTACTAAAGTACACAAGTAGTCTGAATTATCATCAATGATTTTTTTCAGTTTTTGGCTAGGTCTATAGGTAACTACACGTCTTGCAGAAATTGGAATAGGCTCTCCTGTACGAGGATTACGACCTGGTCGAGCACTTTTGTCACGCAGCACAAAATTACCAAAACCAGACAATTTAACATTATTTCCTTCAATCAAAGAATCTTTAATGCAATCAAAAAATGATTCGACACATTCTGTTGCTTCACGCTTATTTAAACCTACTTGTTCAAAAATTGTCAATGCTAGATCTGCTTTTGTTATAGCCATATTTCCCCAAGAATATTTTATATTAGCTTAAGCTATAGAATGATTAACGAAGTTCAATTGAGTATTGATTTTTTAATTCATCTAAAACCATTTTCGTATAAGACTCAATTTCATCATCAGTTAACGTTCTATCAATACGCTGAAAGGTTAACTTCAACGCTACGCTTTTCTTATTAACTTCAATGCCTTCCCCACTGTAGACATCAAATAACTGAACATCTCGCAAATCATCACAATCAATCGATCGAATGAACTGCAGGACATCATCAACGGCAATGCTACTTGGCGTTAATAAAGCAATGTCACGCGACACCGAAGGAAACTTAGAAACTGACTCATAAGCAGGAACGAATCCTGAACGCAGTGTTTCCATGTCTAGCTCAAACAAATACGTTTCTGTTAATAAATCGTATTTCTTAGCTAAATTCGGGTGGATTCGACCTACAAAACCAATGTCAGAATCATTACGAACTATTGCTGCACTTTGCCCCGGATGTAATGCTGGATGCTCTCTCTGCTCAACTATAAAATCCAAAGCCTTTCCAGTCAAGGAGAAAATTGATTCTAAATCTGCCCTAACATCATAAAAATC
The DNA here is from genome assembly GCA_938002995.1 of uncultured Arenicellaceae bacterium. Classification (GTDB taxonomy): domain Bacteria; phylum Pseudomonadota; class Gammaproteobacteria; order Arenicellales; family Arenicellaceae; genus CALKZN01. The sequence goes on from CALKZN010000087.1 coordinate 1,203, forward strand.
AACAGATTTAGCTTTTTTAACATGTACTTGAGCAGGTAATACTGGTCCGCAAATAATTCCAGCGATCCTATCTGTTTCCTGTATCTCGCCATCATCATGGAAAACCGCACCGACTTCAAAAAGGCGCACACGGTCTTGTTGTCTATTCAAATTAAACTGACAAGCCGAAACCAAACCCGGCCACAAGCTACCACGCATAACCGACATATTCTCAGCCAAAGGATTTGCCAGAGGAATTGTTTTCTCTTCTCCCGCAGCAAAATCAGAACGCATTTGGTCATCAATAAAGCTATAACTAATTGATTCTTGATAACCTAAGGCAACCAAGGTATTCATCAACTGACGCTTATTGACCTGACTTTCTGCAGGAATACGACCACTTGGAATAAGCTTAGGTAATCGATCATCTAGATTGTCATAACCTTTAACACGCGCAACTTCTTCAACCAAATCACACTCTCTCTCAATATCAAAACGATAAGAAGGCGGAATAACTGACCAACCATCTTCTGTGGCCGTGACATTATCAGAGATACGCGACAACATTGCTTCAACTTCGTCACGCTCAAGCGGCATACCTAACAAGCGACGAACTCGCTCAAAACGAAGCTCTACTGAAGGCTTTTCAGAGTATTCAACACTCTGAGTAATAATTTCACCAACTTGCCCACCGCATATCTCTAAACAAAGCTCAGTCGCACGTTGCATGGCTTTTTCTGGCAATAAAGGATCTACACCACGTTCAAAACGGTGTGATGAATCTGTATGTAATCCATAAGCTCTGGCAGTTCCTGCAACAGCTCTTTTAGTAAAATGAGCTGCCTCAAAAACAATATCCGCAGTGCTATCACTAATGGCTGATTCTGAACCGCCCATAACACCAGCGATAGCAATAGGATTATTTGCATCAGCAATCACCAAAGTATCATTTTGCAATTCAACTTCAGTGTCATTTAACAATGCAACTTTTTCGCCTTGTTTAGCAAAACGAACCTTGATCTCGCCATCAAGCTTTGCCTTATCAAAAGCATGCATCGGCTGTCCAAGTTCCATCATCACATAATTTGTAATATCAACAATTGGACTAATAGAAGAAAGACCACTGCGTCGTAAGCGTTCCTGCATCCATAGCGGCGTTACTGCATCCAAATTAACACCTGTTACTACACGAGCTAAATAACGTGGGCACGCATCGAACTCTTGAACATTCACCTTTATTATTTCAGATGAAACGACATCAGCTTGATTAATCGTGACTGGAGAATATTCAGCATCCACTAAAACATGTAACTCTCTTGCCACACCCGTCACACTCAAACAATCACCACGATTTGGAGTAAGGTCAATATCGATCAAAACATCATCAAGGTTCAAGTATTCCTGAATAGATTCACCAATAGGCGCATCATCAGATAACTCTAATAAACCAGCCGAATCGTCAGCCATACCTAATTCAGCTTCAGAGCACAGCATTCCAAAAGACGTTTGACCTCGAATTTTGCTTTTCTTTATCTTCAAACCATTCGGCAATTTAGACCCAACTGTCGCAACGGGCACTTTCATACCAATTCGGACATTTGAGGCGCCACAAACAATAGCGAGATTATCATCACCGCCAATAGTGACTTCGGTCAAATTCAACCGATCTGCATCTGGGTGCTTTTCCTTTGATAAGACTTCACCAACTACTACCCCTTCAAGCGAGGTTCCAATTGATTCAACTGCATCGACTTCAAGGCCTGCTAAGGTTAATGCATCAGCAATTTCTTGCGCGTTTAGATCAGTGTTAATTAGTTCGCGCAACCACTGTTCAGAAATAATCATTGGAACTGCCTCAAGAAAGCTAAATCATTTTCAAAAAACAACCTAAGGTCATCAACTCCATAGCGAAGCATGGTTAAGCGTTCAACACCTAAACCAAAAGCAAAACCTGTATATTTTTCAGAATCAATTCCAACGTGGCGGAAAACTTCTGGATGTACCATGCCGCAACCCAACACTTCCAACCAACCCGTTTTTTTGCATATACGACAACCTTCACCATCACAAAAAACACAACTAATATCTACTTCAGCAGATGGTTCTGTAAAAGGGAAATATGAAGGACGCAAACGCACAGATAAATCCTTTTCAAAGAATTGGCGTAAAAAATACGTCAAAATACCTTTCAAGTCAGCAAATGAAATATCTTCAGCAACAGCCAAACCTTCAACTTGGTGAAACATTGGCGTATGTGTAACATCTGAATCACACCGATAAACACGCCCTGGCGCTATAATATTCATCGGCGGCTTCTGCCCTTTCATATACCGGACTTGCACAGGGGATGTATGTGTACGTAGCAAATGACCATCTTCTAAATAAAAGGTGTCATGCATCGCTCGCGCAGGATGATCGTCTGGAATATTCAGTGCTTCAAAATTGTGGAAATCATCTTCAATTTCTGGTCCATCAGCAACAGCAAAACCCATTTGCGTGAAAATATCTTCAATACGCTGCATGGTGCGTGTAACAGGATGTAAACCACCAACTTGTTGCCCTCTGCCAGGCAAAGAAACATCAATTGCATCAGCAGCTAAGCTCGCTGCCAAGTGTTGCAATTCAAGATATTCTTTTTTTGCACCTAAGGCGTCGGCAACTTGTTTTTTAGCTTGATTGACCATTCCGCCAAACGCCGGACGATCAGCAGGGTCTAGCTTGCCAATGTTTTTAAGTTGTGTGGTTAATTCACCTTTTTTACCTAGGTATTTGACTCGCAAATCATCAAGGGCTGACAAACTATCCGCTTGACCTGCTTCAGTGATTGCCGCTGCGGTGATTTCATCTAAATTTTGTAAAGTATCTGACATTCTAAGAATTTCGTATTTTAAAACAAGCCCGCAATTATGCTACACCAGCAGACTGCAAACAACGCTTAAAACCCTTTAGTTGTGCTATTTATCAACAATTTAGTCTCAAACTTTCAACCAATGAAACAATTTCTACTGCGCATAAAAAAAGGAAGACCTAAGTCTTCCTTTTTAAAAGCTTTAAAGCTTGGTTTTTGCGATCTTAGTTAGATGGCAAAGCCGCTTTAGCTTGTTCTGCGATTTTTTCAAAACCTGCGAAATCATGAACAGCAATGTCAGCTAAGACTTTACGATCCACATCAATTTCTGCACGCTTCAAACCGTTCATGAACTGACTATACGTCAGACCACATAAACGTGCCGCAGCATTGATACGTGTAATCCACAATTGGCGGAATTGACGTTTGCGCTGACGACGATCACGATATTCATATTGTGCCGCACGGTTAACAGCCTGATTCGCTACACGAAAGACGTTCTTACGACGACCGCGATAGCCTTTTGCTTGGCTGATGACTTTTTTATGTTTTGCTCTGGCAGTTACACCACGTTTTACTCTAGGCATGATTTATTCTCCCGATTTAGCTGTATGGCAACATACGTTGAATCAATTTGCTATCAGCTGCAGTTGCAGTTGTCTGATGACGCAAATGACGCTTACGCTTAGTCGACTTCTTGGTGAGAATATGGCGTAAGTGCGATTGGCCTCGCTTGAACTTACCGCCGCCTGTTTTTTTAAAGCGCTTGGCTGCGCCACTGTTTGACTTAATTTTTGGCATTTCGCCGCTCCTCTATTTTAGGGTGACTCATACATGACTATTTCAACATGCAGAGTTAGAGTTATGTTTTCAGGGTATTAACGCTTAAGCGGCGCTAAAACCATGATCATTTGTCGACCTTGCAGTTCAGGAAACTGTTCAACAGCTGCAAATTCTTTAAGGTCTTGTTCAATACGTCTTAATAAATCACGACCCAGCTCTTTATGAGCCATTTCACGACCACGGAAACGTATTGTCACTTTCGTCTTATCACCATTCTCAAGAAACTCAGTGAGCTTCCTAATTTTGATATTGTAATCACCGATATCGGTGCCAGGACGAAATTTAATTTCTTTAACTTGAACCTTCTTTTGGTTCTTTCGAGCAGCCGCTTTACTTTTGCTATCTTCGTATAGGAATTTACCGTAATCCATAATCCGACAAACCGGAGGATCAGCATTCGGTGAAATTTCCACCAAATCAAGACCTAGGTCTTCAGCCATTTTTAACGCATCTTCTGTTCTTTCGATACCGACTTGTTCACCGTCAGCACCAATAAGACGAATCTTTGGTACGCGGATATCAGTATTGACACGTTGCTTTTTGCTATTGGATCTAGGAGAAGCTATGGTATTTTCCTCTACTTGCTATTTACTAAAATTGTTTAAAAAAGTTATTTATAAACAGGATTTAAAAAAATTAAATTTTGCACCGGATTGTCACACACTACAAGACTTTATCATCCAGAGGGCGCGAATTTTATACAGGTAGTTAAGTATACTCAAGCATGGAGTGAGAAAAATACGACTGATTTGATCAAAATAGCCTATTTTTAGGCATTTTTTCCTTTTATAAGCCAATTACTGCCAAATTCTTTCAAAACAGACAAGAGTCTTCAACCAAATAAACGATGGTAGACGCGAGTGGATTCGAACCACCGACCCCCACCATGTCAAGGTGGTGCTCTAACCAACTGAGCTACGCGTCTAAATCTATCTAACTTATCTACACTTAATCTGTTTATCGATATACAGTGTAAACATAACTGAAAAGAGTTACTAAGACCATCGACAATAGAAATCTCATTTCAGGCGGCGCAAGATACCACCAACCTGTTTGAGTTTCAACGATCATATTCAAATATTTTCGACTCATTTAACAATGTTTAAAGGTGTTGCAAACTATAATCGAAATGCTTCTGCTAGAATTCTCACCATCTAAATCGAACTATAATTAAATCATAGAGGACAACAATGGATATAATGAAAATTGGTGCACAACTTTTAGCATCGAAATTGGGCGGCAATGCAGATTCTGATCAAGTAACAAACATGCTTGGAAACCTACTTGGCGGCAACTCAGATTCAGGACTTGATTTTGGCAACTTACTTAGCGGATTACAAAGCAACGGCTTAGGAAATGTTGTTGAATCGTGGTTAGGCGATGGTGCAAATGAGGAAATTTCTGCAAGCCAGCTTGAAGGAGCACTTGGTGCAGATAAGGTTCAAGAAATGGCGTCACAATTAGGCACAGATGAAGGATCTTTACTATCTGGCTTGAGTGAAGCTTTGCCACAAATGGTTGACAAATCTAGCAGTGGCGGCAGCTTACTCGACAGTGTTGGCGGTATTGGTGGTTTAGCCAGCCTTGCAGGTAAATTTTTGAAATAAATATCAAAAAAGTATTCTAAAAAAACGGGCTCTTGATGTGTATCAAGGGCCCGTTTTTTATTGTTTGTTGAATACGTTTTATAGCTTAACGTTCAACTATTGCTTTCCCATCAAATACTCAGATCGAGCTTCTTCTATTTGATCTCGAATACTTGCTGCCTTTTCAAACTCCATATTCTCTGCATATTTATACATTTCTTTTTCCATATGCGTGACGTATTTCGCAAATGCCGCGGGCTTCCTAGCAAAATTAGGTCTATCCGGTACTTTTTGATTAGCAATACGATCTTTTTCTGCAGCCGCATTCGATTGCGCTCCATCGATGATGTCTCGTACTGCTTTTTTAACACTTTGCGGAGTAATACCATTGGCCTCATTATGCTCTTGCTGCTTGATTCGACGAAGTTCGGTCTCTTCTATTGCTAAGCGCATTGAGTTAGTTACTTTATCCGCATACAAAATTGCTCGACCATTTAAGTTTCTTGCACAACGGCCAATAGTTTGAATCAACGAACGATGCGATCGTAAAAAACCTTCTTTGTCGGCATCCAAAATAGCGACCAATGACACCTCAGGAATATCCAAACCTTCTCTCAACAAATTAATGCCAACCAACACATCAAAGGCGCCTAAGCGTAAATCACGGATGATCTCCACCCTCTCAACCGTATCAATGTCCGAATGTAAATAGCGCACACGAATTCCATGCTCACTCAAATAATCGGTTAAATCTTCGGACATACGTTTGGTCAAAGTCGTAATCAATACACGCTCACCAATCTCAACACGTTTATTAATTTCTGACAGCACATCATCAACTTGAGTCGCGACAGGCCGCATTTCAACAACAGGATCCAGCAAACCAGTTGGCCTAACCACTTGATCAGCAATAGGACCACCATTTTCTAGTTCATAAGCACCAGGCGTTGCGGACACAAAAATGGTTTGAGGCATCAACTTCTTGAATTCTTCGAACTGCAAAGGCCGGTTATCCATGGCTGATGGCAAACGAAAACCGTATTCAACCAAGGTCATTTTGCGCGAACGGTCGCCTTTGTACATCGCCCCAAGCTGAGGCACCATCACGTGCGATTCATCTAATACCATCAAGCTATTTGGTGGTAAATATTCAATTAGGGTGGGTGGCGATTCACCTGATTCTCGACCGGACAAATATCGAGAGTAGTTTTCAATGCCATTGCAGAAACCAAGCTCTTGCATCATTTCCAAGTCATACATCGTGCGTTGCTCTAACCGCTGAGCCTCCACTAGCTTGTTTAAATCTCGAAGCTGAGCCAAGCGTTCCTTGAGCTCCACTTTGATTTTTTCAATCGCTTCAAGCACTTTCACCCTAGGCGTCACATAGTGTGTTTTTGGAAAAATGGTTGTTCGTTGCAACCTTTCCAGCACTTCTCCAGTCAAAGGGTCAAACTTGCTGATGCCATCAACCTCTTCACCAAACAACTCTATGCGGATCGCTTCTTTATCAGAGTCTGATGTAAATACATCAATGACATCGCCACGCACTCGAAACGTACCACGACGAAGCTCTAAATCATTGCGTGAATATTGCAATTCAGCCAAACGTTGTAATACTGCACGTTGATCAATGATATCGCCTACGCTGATATGCAAAATCATCTCATGATAAGAGGACGGATCGCCTAAACCATAGATGGCTGATACTGTTGCCACAATGATCACATCTTTTCGCTCTATCAAAGACTTGGTTGCTGATAAGCGCATTTGATCAATATGCTCATTGATCGAAGAATCTTTTTCAATAAATGTGTCCGATGCCGCCACATACGCTTCAGGCTGATAATAATCGTAATAAGAGACGAAATATTCCACCGCGTTGTGCGGAAAGAAATCACGCATTTCAGAATAAAGCTGCGCTGCCAAGGTTTTGTTTGGTGCCATCACAATGGTTGGTCGCTGAGTTTCCTCAATGAGATTCGCAATTGTGAAGGTCTTCCCTGAGCCTGTAACACCCAAAAGCGTCTGAGTTGCCTCACCATCATATAAACCTTCTAATAAAGCTTTGATCGCAGTTGGCTGATCACCAGCAGGCGTATATTCACTAACAAGTTCAAACTTTCTGGTGGCACTCATGGATACGTTTCTTACTTAAAAATAGATAATTTATGGGAATGACAATTTCAATCGACCGGCTATGGTAACAAATAGAAATACTAAAACATGCATGAAAGACTAGAAAAAAGATAAATTTATTAGTAAATTAATGACTACGTTGGACTGATTCAGGAAGAAACAGCAACAAATAAAAACACAGCATCTAATAGAATATCGACATCCACGGAGGGAATAGATGATTTTCAAAAAATATACCGCATTCTGCGGGCTCAGTCTTATCGAGCTCATTTCAAGCGTCGCTATCATCGGCACGCTCACTAGCATTGCCATACCAAGCTTCAATTCTTATATAGAACGCAGCAAAATGAGCAGCACCAGTATGAACCTGCGCAGAGTTTTATCGCTTGCTCGACAAAATGCGATCAGTACTGGCAAAGATACCTATGTTTGTGAATTGACAGCCAATGATCAATG
>CALKZN010000088.1 GCA_938002995.1 uncultured Arenicellaceae bacterium
TCAACGACGCAGAAGCTGCTCGTGATCATATCGATCGTTTGATGGCTTGCTTTGGTTCAATGTTAGCTTATTGGTACCACTTTAGCCGCAGCGGCAAACAAATCAGTTTAGAAACCGATGACGACTCAATCGGTGGACACTTTCTGACTCTACTTCATGGTAAAAAAGCGCCTGAATCATGGGTTAAGGCAATGCATATTTCTTTAATTCTTTATGCCGAACATGAATTCAATGCATCAACATTTACCTCACGCGTTATCGCAGGTACAAACTCAGACATTCACTCCTGTATCACTGGTGCTATAGGCGCCCTACGCGGCCCAAAACACGGTGGCGCTAACGAAGTCGCTTTTGAAATTCAACAGCGTTATACCTCAGCAGATCAAGCAGAAACTGATATTCGTGATCGTGTTGCGAAAAAAGAAATCGTTATTGGCTTTGGTCACCCAGTTTATACCGTGAGCGATCCACGCAATGAAGTCATCAAACGTGTAGCCAAGCAACTGTCTGATGAAAACGGCGATACATTGATGTATGACATCGCTGAACGCTTGGAATCAGTGATGTGGGAAATTAAAAAAATGTTTCCTAATTTAGATTGGTTTTCAGCCGTTTCTTACAATCAAATGCAAGTTCCAACAGATATGTTCACGCCGTTATTTGTCATTGCACGCACAAGTGGTTGGGGTGCGCATGTCATTGAACAACGTGAAGACGGTAAAATCATTAGGCCTTCGGCAAACTACAACGGTCCAGAAAACCTATCATTTGTACCCTTGGCAGAACGATAAAAATCAAACACTCCATACAAACAATTGAATAATAAAGGTAAATCATGAAAGTATCTCAAGCTTTAGAACAACGAAAATCAGTCAGAGCATTTTTAGACAAAGACGTCGACGATGCCTTGATCCGAAAAGTGTTAACCGCTGCTAGTCATGCTCCTTCTGGAGTTAATTCACAACCTTGGCAAGTTGCTGTAGTTTCTGGTGATAAAAAACAAGATTTACAAACAAAAATGGAAGCGACTTTTCGTGGTGGCGAAAAAGGCAAGATGGATTACTCTTATTACCCCAATGAGTGGATTTCTCCATACAAAGATAGACGTAAGGCCTGCGGTTTACAAATGTATAGCACGCTAGAAATTGCGCGAGAAGATAGAGAACGGCAAATGGACCAATGGGCTGCAAACTACCGTGCCTTTGATGCACCTACAATGATGTTTTTCTTCATGGAAGACATTATGGAAGCTGGATCATATATGGATTTTGGAATGTTTTTGCAGTCCGTCATGCTAAGCGCTGTTGAAGAAGGTTTAGCAACTTGCCCGCAAGCAGCTTTGGGTGAATATCCTGACCTTGTCAGAAAAGAGCTAGGCTATGCTGACAACACCATTGTAATGTGCGGCATGGCTATCGGTTACGAAGATGAGTCCGCCTTAGTAAACAGTTATCGTACACCACGCGAAGACATCAATGTATTTACAAAATTTTATAAATAAAGCAAATATTTATTAGGCAATAGGAATATAGAACATCATGAATTATCAAGAAGAATATCAACGCTCTATTCAAGAACCCGAAGCATTCTGGAAAGACCAGGCCAAACAGCTTGACTGGTATAACTTTCCGGAAACCATCTTGAGTAAAGATATTGATGGTATTCATCATTGGTTTGCAGATGGTGAAATGAACACCTGCCACATGGCTTTGGATTATCACATCGAGCAAGGTCGCGGCGATCAAATCGCCTTAATTTATGACTCACCTGTCACCGATCAAAAACGCAAATATACCTACACTGAACTGCGTAATGAAGTCGCCAAAACCGCTGGCATGTTGCAAGCGCTAAATGTCAAAAAAGGTGATCGCGTTATTATCTATATGCCAATGATTCCCGAAGCAGCAATTGCCATGCTTGCCTGTGCACGCTTAGGAGCTATTCATTCGGTAGTCTTCGGCGGTTTTGCTGCTCCCGAATTAGCGGTTCGAATTGATGATGCAAAACCAAAAGCGATCATGACAGCCTCTTGTGGCATTGAAGTATCTCGTGTCATTGAATACAAGCCATTGCTAGATAAAGCTGTTGAATTAGCAACACATAAACCAGACCATTGCATTGTCTTTCAACGTCCGCAGCATAAATGCAAACTTGACCAAACTCGTGACGTTAATTGGCGAGAGACTGTAAAAACCGCACCTAGCGCTCCTTGCACACCTGTCAAAGGTACTGATTTACTTTATATCCTCTACACCTCAGGAACGACAGGCAAACCTAAAGGTGTTGTCCGAGAAAATGGTGGCCATGCGGTTGCATTAAAATATAGCATGAAAGCCATTTATGACATTGAACCCGGAGAAGTATTCTGGGCCGCCTCAGATGTTGGCTGGGTGGTAGGCCATTCTTATATTGTCTATGCCCCTCTTCTGCATGGCGCAACAACAATAATGTATGAAGGCAAACCAATCATGACACCTGATGCAGGTGCTTTTTGGCGTGTCATCGAAGAGCATCAAGTCAAAGGCCTCTTCACTGCACCTACCGCTTATCGCGCTATTAAAAAAGAAGACCCTAATGGCGAGCTTGCAAAAAAATACGACCTCAATTGTTTGAAAACACTTTTCTCAGCAGGTGAACGCTTAGACCCTGCCACACATGAATGGTTAGAAGATATATTCAAAGTTCCTGTCATCGACAACTGGTGGCAAACGGAAACCGGTTGGGCAATCGCTTCTAATCAATGTGGTATAGAAAAAATGCCCGTAAAGTTAGGTTCAGCAACTGTGCCTAGTGCTGGTTATGAAGTTCATATACTCGACGAAAATGGTAAACAACTTCCTCGCGGTGAACAAGGCGATATTGCTATTAAACTACCATTGCCTCCAAGCTGCCTAACGACGGTCTGGGGTGATCTAGAGCGCTTTAAAAGCGGCTATCTTACCACTTACCCTGGTTATTATTTAAGTGGTGATGGTGGTTATTATGATGAGGAAGGCTACTTGTTTGTGATGGGTCGTGTTGATGATGTTATAAACGTTGCTGGTCATCGTCTTTCTACCGGTGAAATGGAAGAAGTCATTGGCAAACATCCGCACATCGCTGAATGCGCTGTGGTCGGCCGTAATGATGAACTCAAGGGTCAATTACCTGTCGGTTTAGTCATTTTAAAAACGGATGTACAACTATCAGATGATGAAATCAGTCAAGAACTTGTGCAATTAGTAAGAAGTGAAATCGGCGCAGTTGCTGCACTTAAAGAGATTCATGTCGTTGACGGCTTGCCTAAAACACGGTCCGGTAAAATTTTACGAAAAACTATTCGTCAAATTTTTAATGACGAAGAGTTCGTTGTTCCTTCAACAATTGAAAATCCAACCACTTTAGATAGCATTAAAGAAATCGTTTCTTAAAGTATCATTGGAAATCACTCTTTAGAAATAACTTTTCAAGTACAAGGCCTTCCCAGTAGTTTTTATTTTTTAAATTATTGGGAAGGCATTTTTATGTTTGATAATAAATAACGTATGATGAATTATCGCTATTAAAATAAATAACAATACAAATAAATATATAAAGCATTATGACTAGCAATAAATCAGTCGTTATCAGCGGCTCGGGGTTATGGACTCCTGAATACAGTATCAGCAATGAAGAGCTTGTTGATGCATACAACAACTATGCTGAAAAATACAAT
>CALKZN010000089.1 GCA_938002995.1 uncultured Arenicellaceae bacterium
TATCCAGCTTACCCACTGTTTGCCATTGCCGATTGGACCATTTAAATGAAATTTGGCAGGTATTGCCATCTTTTGTAGGGCGCCACCGCTTTTACCAAGAACTACACCTGTTCTGAGTTGGACGACATTTTCAGCAATTCGATCTAATTGATGCGCGGTGTCTTCAAGTTGTTTGCAAAGTTCATGAGAGAAGTGATCATAATGTTCGCTATTTTCAATGAACTCTTCATCGGGGTTATCGCTGAAGCCGTAGTAACCAATTGCGGAGCCGACTAATAATTTTTCAATAGCGATATTGCGGGTTTTTAGCCAAGATTTTAGTTCTAGTAGCGGTTGTGTCCGGCTTTCAATAAGTGCTTCTTTGCACGCAGAAGTCCATCGTCTATCAATAATGCCTGCGCCAGTTAAACTGATAACGCTGTTGAGACTGGACTCAAAAGGTTCTAGCTCTTCCAATGTTTCAATAATAGTAGGAGAACATTGGAGTTTCTCAAAGATGGCTTTGGTTTTCGTAGCATTACGGGTTTTGACTACAACTTCATAGCCGTCATTTAATAACGATTTGCAGAGTTGTCGACCTATAAAGCCTGATCCACCGATAACTAATATGCTCATGTTTTTCTCTGTTAATACTTAATGTGTTATCAATTTTTATTTAGAACGCATCGGCCCAAGGGGTTCACCGCCCATTAAGTGCATATGTAAATGGAAAACATCTTGTCCACCATGTTTATTGCAGTTTACCAGTAAACGATAGCCATTATCGGCAAGCCCTAGTTCAGCTGCCATTTTTGCGGCAGTTAAAAAAAGTTTTCCCAGCACCATTTGGTCTTCAGGCTTGACATCATTTACTGTGGGTATAGGTTTATTTGGAATGATCAAAATATGTGATGGCGCTTGGGGTGCAATATCACGAAAAACGGTCACTTCATCGTCCTGAAAAAGGATGTCAGCTGGAATTTCTTTATTGATGATTTTGGTGAATAAGGTTTCCATATTATAAATGTATCTCTTTTAATGTGTTGAATACGTAAATCTTACCATTATTTGATTCGTACTTTCTAACGGGTGATTGACACTTTTGCAACGTTTTCCATTAAAATCAAAGGTTCATAAAATTTGCGTATTATATTAAAGCGAGCTCAGATGATTAAAGTAGGCATTATTGGTGGAACAGGCTATACCGGTGTGGAATTGCTGCGCTTATTAGCAATGCACCCAGAAGTGAATCTTGAAGTGATTACTTCTCGTAGCGAAGCAGGTAAGCCAGTAGCAGATCTTTATCCGAATTTGCGTGGGCATATAGATATTGCGTTTTCTGAACCAGATGTTGCTGCCATGAAAAAATGTGATGTTGTTTTTTCGGCGACACCTAATGGCGTATTGATGAATGTCGCTCGTGAATTGCATGAGGCCGGAGTCAAGTTAATTGATTTAGCGGCAGACTTTCGCATCAAAGATATTGCCACCTGGGAGAAGTGGTATGGCTTAGAGCATACCTGCCCTGAGTTGGTGGAAAAAGCGATATATGGCATGCCTGAAATGAACCGGGCGGCTATCAAAGATGCAACAATTATTGCCAATCCAGGCTGTTATGTGACAGCAACAACCTTAGCATTGTTGCCACTAGTGGCTCCATCACTAAGTGGTTCTGCGGTTGATTTGAATGGCATAGTTGTCGATGCGAAGTCTGGAGTGACCGGAGCAGGTCGCGGCGCGAGTGTGGGGACATTATATTCAGAGGTGACTGATAGTTTTAAAGCCTATGCGGTAACAGGTCATCGTCACCACCCTGAAATTACACAAAACTTGTCGGAGACCGCTGGTGAAAATGTCGGCATTACTTTTGTGCCACATTTACTGCCAATGCAGCGAGGCATTTTGTCGAGTATTTATGTTGATCCAAAGCCTGGTGTTGATAGTGCGGATATTGCCGAGCTTTATACGCAGAAGTATAAAAATGAACCTTTTGTTGATATTTTGCCGCAAGGAGTTTTTCCTGAAACTCGTTCAGTAAGAGCTTCAAATATGTGTCGTATTGCATTTTGCCAACCAAATGTAGGTGAAAAGCTAGTCATTTTGTCAGTTATTGATAACCTTACAAAAGGAGCTGCAGGGCAAGCAATCCAGAATTTTAATATTATGTTTGGTTTTGATGAGACATTGGCATTATCAAATCCAGCATTGATGCCATGAGTGATTTATGAGTCGGGTTATTGAAGAAAACCTAGTTATTCGACCTAAGCGATCGCGCAAAAAGAAAATTTTTGTTGCAACCTTTTATTCTTTACTTTTTTTGTTTGCTGTCTTGGTGTCGCTATATTTTGGCTATGAATATGGTGATGGTGAGAAGGGGCGTAATCAAATAGTACTCAGTGATCTTAAAAAAGATCATATTGACCTTAAGACTAAATACGATGCATTGCTAGCCAATGAGGCGAAGCTAGTTCAATCACAAAATGTTCAGCAATCTGCCTATGCCGAGCTTGAAAAAAATTATGAACTCGTTGATCAGAGAAATGAATTTTTGAATCGTCGAGTGAACTTTTATCGCAGCATTTTGTCTCCAGATGATGGCATCAGCGGCGTGCGCATTCATGATGTGAGTTTACGAGAGGAAGAAAATGATCTCTATTTTGAGATTATATTGATTCAATCAATTAATCATGTGCGTGAAGCGACTGCAAAGGTATATGTAGAGCTATTCGAAACCAAACAATCCCGTAAGCCGATAGTTGCGTGGAAGACAAGTAGTCATGACTTTGAATTTAAGTTTTCTGAAGTTGTTAGAGGGTCTTTAAAGGCTGAACAGGACTTAGATGGTAAGTTTCTTAAGATTATTGTGCTGCCTAGTGGTGATTCTTCCAAGCAATTGGTTGAGTGGCACAAGGTGTAGCAGTAGAATGTAGGCCGTTAAATCATTTTTAATTTCAACCACAGTGGTAACAATATGTTAAAAAAGTCATCAAGCTCAGCTCCCATAAAAAGTTCAGTTGATTCCGTCGATACACTCATTGGTGTGAATACCGTTTTACAAGGCGACCTCGAGTTCAGTGGGGGTTTACGAGTTGATGGTCAAATCACGGGCAATATTAAATCTGTTGATGGTAATGCAGGTACATTGGTTTTAAGTGAGTCAGCGGTCATTGAAGGTAATATTGCAGTGCCTCATGTTGTTGTTAATGGTCATGTGAATGGTAATATTTTTGCTAACGAACGGGTTGAGTTGCAAACTAAAGCAGTAATTAAAGGCGATGTGCGTTACAAAGCAGTAGAAATGGCTTTAGGTGCTTCAGTGAATGGCGCTTTAGTATGTGACTCAGGCACTCCTGCAATGGCAGGTGGTAAGCCATTGCCAGCAGGTACTGGAGTTAAGCAGCAGTCATCTGAAAAAAATTCATAATGATTTATTAACTGCTAATTACTATGGAGCAGTTAAATATTTAAGTGTGTATAGAGGCTTGAATAGTCACAAATAAGCGCTATATTAGAGATCAATTGATCAAATTACATTGAGAAAGTGTTATGTCAAACGTAGAAACAGTAGCAGCACCATTAGACTTTACAAATGATGCCGCATCAAAAGTGCTTGAGCTGATTGAAGAAGAGCAGAACTACGCTTTGAAATTGCGTGTATATGTGCAAGGTGGTGGATGTTCGGGTTTTCAATATGGCTTTACTTTTGATGAAGACCAGCAAGAGGATGATACGGCTGTTGATAAAAACGGTGTTCGTTTATTAGTTGATCCGATGAGCTTTCAGTATTTAATTGGCGCTAAAATCGATTACAAGGATGATATTGATGGAGCGCGATTCATTATCAATAATCCAAATGCGAGTACCACATGTGGTTGTGGTTCTTCATTCTCTGCATAGCGTTTAAAAACTATTTTGGGTTAATTCTTCCAGCTGTTATTTAGCTATAGGCTCGAAACGTTGACCCAAAACGACTTCTTTTTGAGCGCCTGTCACGCTAGGTAAATTTCCTGTTATTTGATGGTCACAGCAATATCCTAGCCATGCAAAACCCAAAGCTTCAACCCAGTCAGCATCCATTCCTAGTTCATTAGTGGTTTTGATTATTTTTTCGCTCCCTGCATAGTGTTGTAAGCGTTCCATTAGGGTTAAATTCTTTGCTCCGCCTCCGCAGATAAATATTTCTGTGATTTCATTATTGTACTTCTTTATATCAACAAGAATACTTTTGGCAGTTAGGTCACATAGAGTCGCTTGAACGTCTTCAGAAGAAATCCCCTCAAAGGTTGAAATATTTTTTTCTAGCCAATGCAAATTAAATAAGTCTTGT
>CALKZN010000090.1 GCA_938002995.1 uncultured Arenicellaceae bacterium
TAGTTTTAGCGCTTATGTTGATGATTTCAGGGTGTGTAAGCATCCCTATCAAAACGAATGCTCCGGACAGTTTTGCTGAGTATAGAGATACTCAGGATTTTCGGGCAATTAGCCCTGACGGAGTGGTTTACCAAATAAGAGAGTTAGAAAATAAACCATCTGCCGATTTGAAATTTTGGAAAAAGGCTTTAAAAAAACATATGATCGATTCGGGATATCACTTTGTCTTCGAGGCAGATTTAAAAGGGAAGGCTCGCCTTGGGTATTTAATTGAGCTCGCAGCGCCAGTTCAAAACGAAGATTATACGTATCTGATCGCACTATATGTAGAGAAAAAACGTTTGATAGTGGTCGAATCCGCTGGTGAGGTGCCTAAAATTAAGCAGCACCGTGAGGCTATAATTACAGCGATGCAAAATATTTCGTTCTAGCAAGAAATCCTATTCGCTCTATGAGGACGCGCCATGAGTTTTGTTAGATAGCGAGAAAGTAATACTGAAAACGACGCATACATTTAGAGAGTTAATACTCGTACCCTGACTCTTATTCCACCCAGTGTGGGTTATCGCATTTTAGTCTTTATGCTGGCATTATTCTTATCCACAAAAATAATAACTGGCAAACCACGTGAAAATGTCTCTCTAGCTCAACTGCTAATCGCAGCTTTCCTTATGAGTTTAGGTTTAGCATTATTAGCAGGAGGCGGAGTGAGCGGGAATGAATGGCCCATCAGGCCTGAATTGGCTAGCGTGTAGCTTGCCTGTGATTGGTGGTTTTATTGCCTTATTTCGAACTCCGAAGTTTTAACTCAATTAATGCTCCATTTTTTATTACTAACTTGATTTTTAAATTGGTCGAAAGCTTCTTTTGCTCCACTATGATTAAACTTCGTAAAATACATTTTTTAACAGCCACTCTATTTGCTGTAATTTCTATATTCTTGTTAATAAACACATTGGAAGTAAGAGATAGAGCAACATTCCAAGGTACCAACACAGCTCAACCTTATGGTCTCGAGCTCGTTGATTGCTGGTTTACAGTAGGGCCTAACTGGCCTCGTACAGAATGTTACTACATGCATGTACCTGAAAATCACACCCAACAAGATAAAAGCACTAAAGCTATTACATTCCCTGTCGTAGCATTTCGAAATAACGCCATATTAACCACTAATGCTCCTGTTCTGCATCTTGGTGGTGGAGGGCCTGGGGCCCCTATGGGTCTAGACTCAGTAGATAACATTAAACGCATTTGGGAATATCATGATGATTTATCTATTAATCAAGGTAGAGATTTATTTGTGATCGACCCTAGAGGAACAGGGCTTTCGAAACCTCTACTTACTTGTGATAAATTTGTTGAAAACGAAGCTCTACGATTAAAAGTCAACCTTTCATTCATAGAATATTCGAAGTCAACAGACAAAGATTATTTTGATTGTATTGAGAAATTTAATACTCAAGGAATAGAACTATCAAAATATAACAGCCTCTCAATTGCCAATGACATTGAAATGATGCGTAACGCAGCTAAGATAGATAAATGGGTATTAATAGGCGTTTCTTATGCTGCAACCTATGCACAGATAATTGCTACACAATATCCAAACTCTGTTGAGTCTATGATCTTAGATAGTGCAACATTCCCCAATCTAAAATTGCATGATAATTACTTTCAAAAAACTATGGGTGTCTATGAAGCGTTGTATAACTACTGTAACTTCAATCCAGATTGCGATACACCAATTTATAATATTGAACAGCGTATTTGGAATCTACACAAAGAACTGAATAAAAACCCAATCAAACTTGAAATAGATCACCCTTACCAGAATATAAAAATCGAAATACTTTTAAACGGGGAACGTTTCATATCTTCATTAATAGATGGTGTTTACGACGAACAGGTATTTTCCGATCTACCAGAAATTATTGTTGAACTTGAGGCTGGGAGGGCTAAAACAATCATTCCATACCTTGAGAATTTTACGGCATATTTATTGGACACTACCTATGGAGATGTTAGTAGTCAAAGCCACTACTGTTATGAAGATAAAAAATACACTGACTTTAGTTTAATTAGAAAAGAAGCCGATCAACTACCAGACGGATATATACGCAACACCGCGATACTCTCATTAGACTTTCCTGATTATTGTAATAAGATGCAAATAACAGCCGGAGGTCCAATTATTGCTACAGCAACTAAAACAGATATACCCACTCTCTTTCTTCATGGAGAGCTGGATACAATTACACCTCTTAGTGACGTAATTAAGCAAAAGAAATTATTTTCACACAGCCACCTAATTACGTATAAATTATCACATGATGTATTAAGTGCGGAGGAATGTTCAGAAGTTATTGCTGCCAAGTTTATTAGAAACACGAGCATAGATCGAGACAACCTAAATTGTAGCTAATGGACCGACGATCATGATTCATTATGACTAACAATGAATTGCTCCGTGATTAACTCTCATTAATCAGACCTTATTGAACGTCTGCTTAGATATTGCCTTAAAACTAACAACAAACAATGAACCTAACCCAACTAGCGCATGACTTGATTAGTGAAAATTTCAATATTGACTCATCAAGTCAATCGAACAATGTCAGCAAAAAAATCACTTATGCGATTGATGCTACTTGCGGGAATGGCAATGACAGTCTGTTTTTAGCAGAGCATTCAAAGTATTTGCTTTGTTTTGATATTCAAGCGGAAGCGACCAAACGTACACAGGCACTACTTGCTCCTGAATCTTTGGGTTGCTCAATCGAATATCTTGAGATGGGTCATGAAAATATTTTAGAACAAGTCACTGCAAGACAGATAAATAGTCAGATTGATGTTGTGATGTTTAATCTGGGGTTTCTGCCAAAGAGTGATCATCAGCACATCACCACTAGCCAAACTTCAACAGTTCAAGCACTGCAACAATCTATGCAATGCTTATCAAACAATGGTGTGATTTCACTATTGTGTTATCGCGGTCACGATGGCGGTGCGGAAGAATTTGATGCCGTGAATGCGTCACTTAAACAAACAGGTGATGATTGGCAAATTCAGCAATTTGATTCTGCCAAAGCTACGGACACGACACCTGTTTTACTATTCGTTAAAAGAACAGCCTAAACTTAGACTAGCGTTTTATCGAACGATTTTAATTAGCTGGCCTGCCTTAGGTTCACCATTCGGATACATGCCATTCAGTAAACGTAATTCTTGTTCGGCAAATTTACCCAAACCTTTGCTTTGACGTGCCAGTTGAGCAAAGGTTTGACCGGCTTTTGCGCGAACAATCTTCAGTTTTTTCTCAGTTGCTTTCTTTTGATCTGTTTTACTTAGTTTACGAATGCTCGCCATGGTTTCGAGAAGCTCTGTGCCCGGCAAGGTTCTCACATTGCCTAAGCCCACTAATACAAAAGCTGTCTTGCCCCGATATACCGTACCCACCACAGCATCTCGACTTTGTTGACCTTCTCCAATATACGCCTTGCCTGCATAGGCGTCATCTTCACTGGTATTCACTTGACGACCTGAACGAAAATCATTGAAATTTTTCTGTAAAAATTGTGATGGAGAAATATTTTTCGTTACATTACTCGCCTGAAAAATGATGGCATGTTTTGTTCGAGGATTTTGTGCAATGATTCTGTCATTCTCATTCTGCACCCGCCAGCCTTGTGGGAATTCTATAAATAGATTCAAATCTTTATGATAAAACTTACCCTTATCTAAAATACCTTGCGCTTCACTATCGCCATAGGCCACATCATTCATTAGGCGCATGAATTTTTCTTGGTTAGCTAAATTGGTTTGTGGTGCTTGATATTTTTCTGCTTCACTGACGACTTGTTTCAAGCGGGTGTCATTGCGTGGGTGTGTCGCAAATAAACCATGATAGGAACTCGGTTTCCGGCCTTCAGCTTTTGCGCGTTCATTGCCTGCTAATTCTTGGTCCTTGAGGATGCCGACAACATCGATCATTTTTCTGGAGTCATAGCCTGATTTTGCCAAATACTCTGCGCCAAGCCGATCTGACTCTAATTCGTTTTCACGTCCGTATCCACTCACAAGTGCACCACTGACAGTATTTGATAATTGTGCAGCCTCACGACTACCGGTGCCAATTGCGACCGCTGCAGTTAAAATTCCTGCTAGCTGTGCTTGTGCATTTTGCCTGACGCTATGTCGTGCTGTGACATGGCCAATTTCATGACCGATAACTCCCGCTAGTTGCGCTTCATCTTGCATATAAGCCATGATGCCGCGAGTTATATACACATGACCACCAGGCACTGCGAAGGCATTCACTTGTGGACTGTCGACTAAATAAAATTTGAAGTCTAAATTGCTTCGATGGCTTTTTGATGCCAAACGTTGGCCTATATCATTGATATAGGCTTGTAGTTCAGGGTGATCGTAAAGCGGATACTGCTTGATGATCTCTTTATGGTATTTGTTACCTAATGCAATTTCTTGCGATTCACTCATGGTCACAAAGTCTTGCTTGCCTGTGACGGGATTAGTTGCGCAACCAACGAGGAACAGGCTAAGAAAACTCAGTAAGAATAATTGTTTCAAAGAAAGTAACTTTAAATAGGTTTTTTTCATTTTTATATCCGTTTATGAAATTACGTTTGATAACCCACAATGACTATTTGATCATAAAATCATTATAGTGATGATGATCACAAAACAAATTTCATTTTCGTCAATTTTTGTAAAGTCTTCTATTTAGACCTCAGTTAAAAATAAGCGCTAAAAAAGCACTTTCTGTGAACCAATGATGATTGCCACAAAAGTTCCGGCACCAAACCATGCATTATTTAAAAATGCAGTGAAGCATTTACCTCTTTCACGGTCCTTGATCAGCCATTGTTGATAGACAAAAAATAATCCATTGGCGAGCAATAGAAGATAAAAATATCCATTTAAACTGTAAAACAATCCAACGCCTGCCAAGCACAGCATTGTCAGAATCTGTAATGTGGCGATTATCTTAATATCGTTGCCTGCAAAAAAACGCGCTGACGATAAAATTCCTATTTTTTCATCATCTTCAATATCTACTATCGCATATGCCGTGTCATAGGCAATCACCCAGGCAATATTGGCAACCACTAACAACCACATACCCAGTTCTAAGGATTGGCCATGGGCAAGATATGCCATTGGTATGCCACAAGAAAAAGCTAAGCCCAAAACCAATTGTGGTGTCACAAAAAAGCGTTTCATAAAAGGGTAAGCAATTGCAATTAATAGCGCTGGAACAGCTGCTAACAGAACATTGGTACGAACCGCTTCGTTCAGACTTAACACGAGTAAAAAAGCGGCAAAGATTAGAATAAAAAATAAGCATAACGCTTCAAAAACACTCACTCGACCAGAGGTTAATGGCCGATCTTTTGTTCTTTCGACATGTTTATCAATATCACGATCGGCAAAGTCATTGATTACACAACCAGCTGAACGCATTAAAAAGACACCTAACAAAAACACTAAAACAACATGCGGGTTCATACTGACAAAATGCCAACCTAAAATCGAATGTTCCCCGCCTGACAACCACAATGCCCACACTGTTGGCCATAATAAAAGTATCGTGCCAATAGGTTTATCGGCGCGCATCAATTGTATGAAATCAATGAGTCGCTGGTGATTAAATAGATTGAATAAAGAATTTTTCATGGCGCAAACCTTACCAGTAAATACGCGCAATTTCACTGTTACAGTTTGTTACTCATTGGAACACTTCTGACAATAAAATCGTATTCATAATTTGTACCATGGCATGACTAACATTAATGAGGTAAAAAATATGAAAATCATTTCAATAGTCATCATCAGTACTCTTACAACGCTAGCAATCATAGGCTCAGTTTATGCGAAGCCACATAATCCCGAGAAGGCCGTGGCTCGCATGACTAAAAAATTATCACTCAATGACACGCAACAAAATCATTTACGAGCATTCTTTGATGAAAAACAAACGTTAAAAACTGAACGCCGAGTAAGATATAAAGCTCGAAAATCTAATAAGGAAAAAGGCCAACATCAAGGACCTTTTGCGGCCATACTAAAAAAAGATACAATTTCTGTTAATGAAATAAATCAAACAATTGATGAAGTCTACGCAAAAAAACGCGAACGACACCAAGGTGTTTTAAGCAGTTTTGTTACTTTCTTTAATTCTCTATCAACGGAGCAACAACAAAAAGTGCAACCAATGTTACGAAAAATATTACATCGTTCTATGGGTCATCATAATAAGCAACGCAAACATAAATTCCATATGCAAGGTTCATAATAATTTTTGAAAGCCTATGTCTAATATTTTATTGATAGACGATGATCGTAAGCTGGGCGAAGTATTGTGTGAATACTTCGCCCAATACCAACTCAAGCTAACGCATTGTTTACATCCTAAGAAGGGTATCGAAACTTTTGAGAATCAAGATTTTGATCTCATCATTTTAGATGTGATGATGCCGGATATGGATGGCTTTGAAGTGTGCCGACGGATCCGACAA
>CALKZN010000091.1 GCA_938002995.1 uncultured Arenicellaceae bacterium
CAGTGTGAGCACATCCCCATTTCGTGCGATTGATAGCATTGCCTATCCAAAATGTTTGGCTCACGTCTTGCAGGCCAGCAATAATTTGACGCACTTGTTGTTGCCATTCAGCAACATTTTTGACGCTGTCGCGGCTTTGTAGAATATTGATCAATACGTTTTGGTTTTTGAAACTTTCTACATATTGTGCATAACCATCCAGTTTGTCAGTTTCCCAACTTGGTACTCGAAGCAACAGTTCTTGCACACCTATATCTTCAACCATTTCATGCGTGGCTGTACGATGCGGTTTATCCGCATTGATACTCAAGCCAACAAAGTCTTTTGCAGGGATATTGGCAGGTGATTTTTTTAAGCTTAAAAACTTATAACTAATAGCCGGCAAACCCATCAATGCCGAACCAAAGACCTTGGCATATTCCAGCAAATTTCCTTGGCTTGAGCGCGGCTTGTCTTCCGCGCGCATTTTGTATGGCTGGCAAGAATAAGGATCCCACCATTCAGGATGTTCACCTGAAAAATGCTGTGCCGTTTGTTTTTGCTTTTCGCTCATGGATTTTAGTTATTACTTTCTGATTTAACGTTTTGCAAACAACAGATCCCAAACGCCGTGACCAAGATTTAAACCACGTCGTTCATATTTAGTTTCTGGCCGATAGTCTGGTTTTGGTGAAAAATCATCAGTATTTTCACTTTGATTTTTCAAGTTTTCATTCGCCAACAATACTTCCAAAACATGTTCCGCATAGTTTTCCCAATCAGTGGCCACATGCAAAATACCGCCTTTTTTGAGTCTTTTCACAACTTCTTCAACAAAAGGAGCCTGAATTAAGCGCCGTTTATGGTGACGTTTTTTATGCCAAGGATCAGGAAAAAATATTTGTAAACGATCAATTGAGTTCTCAGGCACTTGCTTGAGCAATTCAACGGCATCATCTCCACAAACACGGATATTTTGTAAACCATGTTTTTTGACTTGCACTAACAAGCTGCCGACACCTGGCTTGTGAACCTCAATACCAAAAAAATTCGTTTCTGGAAAAGCCAATGCCATATCTGCTAAAGACAAACCATTGCCAAAACCAATCTCCATGATCAACTCCCCTTCGCGGCCAAACAACTGAGTAAAATTCAGTGATTGATCACTCAGATCAACACCAAAATTAGGCCACAATTCATCTATGGCATTTTGTTGTCCAACAGTAAGTTTGCCTTCGCGTTTTACAAAGCTACGAATCGTACGGTAAAACGGTTTTTCGTCGCCTGATTGGGAATTGTCTGTCATTGATTTTTTGTGAAAACGTTCAAATTGAATAAATAATGACGTGATTTTACCTGCTTATTGTCAGACTACCGAATATTCTTGTGGTTTTTGGGTAAAATTCATCCCCATACGGACTCATCAAAGCATCAAGCAATACTGACGACCTTATGCAAACACCTAAAAAAGCCGCATCAGAAAACAATAATCAAGGTTGGAAATGTATTTTTCCAAGAACGAGTGCCGAAAACACTATTGATGCCTTAGACCTTCTCAAGCAAATCAAAACCTTTCCGATAACCTTAAAAGATGACAAACGCAGCTTGGTCATGCAAGGGGAGGTGTTTGGAAAAACGGTGATTGCCAAACAACCCAGAGACAAAAATCGTCGTAAATGGATACGCGCACTGAGCCTGTTTCGCGAAGGTGAAGCATTAAGTTCTCAGAAAACCTTGATCAAGTTTGAACGCCAAGGCATTGAATCCGTCAAACCTATTTGTGTTTTAGAACAAAGGCAATTTGGCTTTTTGACAGACTCTTGGTTGATTTATGAGTTTCGCGAAGGCGATGTTTCTACACTTGAACGACTACCTGACATTATTTCAATGCTACAAAAACTGCACCAACATGGTTATCGCCATGATGATCCAAACTTTGGTAATTTTTTAGTCGATCCAAAAGGCGAATTGTTTTTGATTGATTGCAAAGGCAAAAAGAGTGCCGGCATATTTTCCGACTATTACGACTTCATGCTGCTAAGCCAACGCAATGAGGGTGTCGACTTCGATGCATTGATCAAGACCGCAAACATTTATACGAGTTTATTAGGGTATAAACTAGCTCAATGGTATGCCGCCTATAAAAGTAAACGCACTGAACTCAAAAATAAGCACCGTAAAAAAAGGTAAATACCTGCTTAAGTACTTATTAATCCGTCTCTTATTACGACTGAATCAAGCCATCGATAGGTGATGACGCACTTGCATAACGTTTGCGCGGCATACGGCCGGCAAGAAATGCTTCTCGACCTGCTTCTACGCCCTTTCTCATTGCTGATGCCATCAAGACCGGATCTTGAGCTGCTGCAATGGCAGTGTTCATCAACACACCATCACACCCTAGCTCCATGGCCACAGCGGCATCACTAGCAGTACCAACACCCGCATCGATAATAATAGGCACATTGGCTTCTTCTAGGATTAATTGAATATTGTAAGGGTTTTGCACGCCTAAGCCTGAACCGATAGGGGCTGCCAATGGCATCACGGCAACGCAACCCATATTCTCGAGCTCTTTGGCAAGAATGGGGTCATCACTGCAATACACCATCACATCAAAACCATCTTTCACTAAAATCTCTGCGGCTTTCAATGTTTCTGGCATTTGTGGATACAGTGTTTTTTGATCAGCTAACACTTCCAGCTTAACCAACTTGTGACCATCTAATAATTCCCGCGCCAATTGGCACGTTCTAACCGCATCTTTGGCGGTATAGCAGCCCGCCGTGTTTGGCAAAATAGTGTATTTTTCAGGAGAAATAACATCCAACAAATTTTCTTCATTTTCATTCTGGCCAATATTGGTGCGACGAATTGCCACCGTCACCACTTCCGCGCCACTCATTTCGATCGCTTCTTTGGTTTCCTGCATGTCTTTGTATTTGCCGGTACCAACTAACAAACGAGATTTGAATTCATAGCCTGCGACGACTAGTGGAGTATCTTGTATCATGAGAACCTTCGAAAAATTGTACTGCTCTCTTAAGCAATTAACGCTGAGCGCTTAAAGATAGAGCATATTAGAAATATGGAAATTATTTGATCGTATAAATTGTTTAAAACTTAGCCACCACCAATAGCAACAACGACTTCGACGTTATCACCTTCAGATAGAGCATGACTATCATGAGTGCTTCTAGGGATAATCATTTCATTCACTTCAATCGCATAACGCTTCGCGCCTACATCAATCGATGAAAGTAAACTCGAAATCGTCACACCTTCTTGTGCCTCGAAAGGCTCGCCATTTAATTGTATTTGCATGTGGCTATTTTAATCCCTTCTGATAAAAATAAAAACCATTGAAAGATGACTTACAATCACATAAACACCTTAATGATGACAAAAGTAGACTGATTCACTTCCATGACCACATTTTCCGACACTATTATTGATTGGCATCACCAACATGGTCGCCATGATTTGCCATGGCAAGGCACTACTGATCCCTACAAAATTTGGGTATCAGAAATCATGTTGCAACAAACCCAAGTCACAACAGTCATCCCCTACTACGAACGCTTTTTGCAGCGCTTTCCTTCGGTGCAGACCCTAGCATCAGCAAATATCGATGAAGTATTACACTTATGGACTGGACTAGGTTATTACGCCCGTGGCCGAAACTTGCACAAAGCAGCGCAACAGATAGTGAACGACTTCTCGGGAGAGTTCCCCCGCAACCTAGATGACATGATGTCCTTAAGCGGCATCGGTCGTTCAACAGCAGGCGCAATTTTAAGCTTTGCCTTCTCCTTAAGACATCCAATTTTAGACGGCAATGTCAAACGCGTGCTAAGCAGAGTGTTTGGCGTTGAAGGTTGGTATGGGAAATCCGCAGTTGCGGAGAAATTTTGGCTATTAGCGGAAGAACATACACCCAACAAAAAGATTGCCACTTACACGCAAGCCATCATGGATTTTGGTGCCACCTTATGCACGCGCAGCAAACCAAGTTGTGCAATATGTCCTTTGCAAAAAAGTTGCATAGCCTTTACAGAAAACCGAATCGCTGAACTTCCTAGCAAAAAACCAAAAAAACCTATCCCTGTAAAAACCTGCCAGATGATCATCATTCAAAACAATCACGATCACGTCTTCATGCTGCAACGCCCACCAACAGGCATCTGGGGTGGTTTATGGTCTCTTCCACAACTAGAACTAGATACGGACATCAAAACCTCTCTCTCAGAAGACTTTGGATTAAGCATAGATAAGATAAAAATAGGCCAAGTCTTCCGTCACACCTTTAGCCATTACCACTTAGATATCCAGCCTGTATACGCCAGGTTCATCGACAACGACTATTCAAAAAACAAGATTCAAGACACCGCAACAGCTTGGATTAATTTCAACAAAACGGTAGAACTAGGCCTGCCTGCACCTATCAAAAAACTATTAATCGCGACCAATAATAAGTAAAAAAATATCATTCATTTCCAAAAGACAGACTTTCAGTATAAATTTTGATGCTAGTGATTGAGTTGTCCTCAAGCAGGAGCGATAATCATACTTATTACATACCCCTATAATTCATCAACTGAGAGTTTACTCATGTCACGAACAGTACAATGCGCCAAACTTGGCATAGAAGCTGAAGGTTTAGCCTTTCAAACATGGCCGGGAGAACTCGGCAAAAAGGTGTTTGAAAATATTTCAAAACAAGCATGGGATATGTGGGTCAACCACCAGACAATGCTGATCAATGAATATCGTTTGAACCCTTTGGAAGCAAAAACTAAAGAATTTATCAAAGAAGAAATGGAAAAATTCTTATTTGGTGAAGGCTCAGAAGCACCTGCTGATTTTGTTGCACCGGAATAGATACACCAACTAAATGGCACTAAACTGAAATAATTCAAAAAACACGCAAACCGGGCTTGACTCAGAAGGCGCATTGCTTTGTAATTCGCCTCCTACTCAAGCGGTACTTCTCAAGTGCCAGCGCATCCCGCGCTAACCTGACGCCCAGGTAGCTCAGTCGGTAGAGCAGGGGACTGAAAATCCCCGTGTCGGCAGTTCGATTCTGTCCCTGGGCACCATTTTTAAACTCTTTAAAATCAAACATTTACCAGATTAATCCTTAAATTTATCTATGTGTATTTTTACTCAAACTAATACTTGGGTAGCATCTGGGTAGTAATTTCAAGCTTTCATTGTCTATCAATTTGTTTTATCTTCTGGACTCAACAAATTACTCCTATCAAAGGTTAAGGACACAAGGATGAGTGAAGAAAAAAACAACAAGAGTATATGGCTTTTAGTAATACTTGGACTAATCGCGCTAGTACTAATCTTGACAGCTGAAATCATTTATAATGATGTATACAAGCAAATTAGTGAAAATGCTCCCGAGGAAAGCTACAAAAACTGGAA
>CALKZN010000092.1 GCA_938002995.1 uncultured Arenicellaceae bacterium
TGTATATAGAGACTAAATAAAGCGTCTCTGAAGAAAGCGATAACAAAGGTGTTTTACCACTTTTTTTACTTAAACACTTGGGTTAAATTTTTTTCCTATCACGGAAAGCCTGCGCAACAGTCGCTTGATCCATATATTCTAATTCACCACCGACAGGAACACCACGCGCTAAACGGCTTGCTGTTATGTGCTTAAACTGATCTTGCAACAAGGCATATAGATAATCAGCAGTTGTTTCACCTTCAGCGGTTAAATTTGTCGCAATCACTACTTCTTCAATATTCGTATCATCTAGGCACTTTATCAGGCGGTCTATCGCTAGCTTCTCGGGGCCAATACCATCCAAAGGAGATAAAGCGCCCATTAGTACAAAATAGCGACCTTCAAATGCACCTACTTGTTCAATTGCAGACAAATCAGCCGGCGTTTCAACAATACATAGTATTTGTTTGCTACGCTTTTCAGACTGACAAATCGAACATATTTCTTGTTCAGACAATGTATTACAAAACGTGCAATGACCAATATTATTAAGTGCAAACTGTAAAGCCTCGGAAATAGCTTCAGCGCCAACTCGATCTCGTTCTAACAGGTGAAAAGCCATGCGCTGTGCAGTTTTTGGCCCAACGCTAGGCAAGCACTTCAATGCATTTTGTAAAGCTTCAATAGCTTTGGCATTTGACATTTTATAGTGTAGTGAACGATTGAGAGTGATTATGACTTAACAAATTAAAATGGCATTCCAGGCATGCCGCCAAGACCGCCAGTGATTCCAGCCATTTTCTCTTCAGAGGTTGCTTCAACTTTTTTTACAGCATCATTCACGGCCGCCGCAATCAAATCTTCAACAATTTCTTTATCATCTTCAAACAGTTCTGCGTCAATATTAACTTTACGAACATCATAACGACACGTCATCGTTAAAGTGACTAAACCGCCGCCCGCACTGCCAGTAACTTCCATTTCAGCTAACTCGGATTGCGCTTTTTTCATATTCTTTTGCATGGCTTGCGCCTGCTTCATAATATTCCCTAAACCACCTTTCATATCAACACCTTATATCTATATTATACTATTTTGGTTTAACACTAGATTCATCAATTTTCATGTCAAAAGCATGCATTACAGACTGAACCTTTGGATCATCTTTGAGTTGTTGCAAGGTATTTTGATCACGCTCTTCACTGAGACGTTTTATGCGTTCAGCAGGTGTTTCATGTACCGTTGATTCAACGACAATATTAATTTGATAGTTAGTGCCACGAAGCTTTCGAATTTCTTCGATGATAGCTTCTTCACGCAGCGCGTTTTTCATGTACTGAAAGTTTGGGTCTAGCGATAAATGCATAGGCTCGACTTGAATGTTGGCACAAGCCATATTCATCGCAAGTTCACGAACGAGACCATTTAATTGCAATTGTTCAACAAAGCCGGCCCATTCATTATGTGGCGCTTGAGGCAGACCAGCAGTAGGATCTTCATCGTCAGCATCAATATCATGCATTGCCTGCGTTACTGCTACTTGTGGCTGAGTCTCAACTTGTTCTTGCTGATATGTTGGCTGACTTATTGGCTGATTAGGTGAGTGATTAAAGGGCTGATCGAATTCTGGCACCACCCTACCTTGGTCCATAATCGGAATATTTTTTTCAGCTATGGTAGGTGCAGCTTTTGAGGTCACAGCTGCATTGAAAGCATCTGTTGGCAATTGAGGTGCTTGATTAATGTTAGAATCAGCTTGATTGTTAGATGAGTTTATTTGTGGCTTGCTTGGCGCACGGCGATGCTCATCTTCCAAATGAATACTGTTATTGGAGTCTACAGCACTTTGAAAAGTAGGTTCATTTGTTGGCTTTTGAACAAACTCCGCGGAGTAGCTCATCGAAGGCGCTATATCTCCATGTATTGCTGGATTTTGCGGCAAAGATATACTTTCAGAAATAGGTATATTTATTGTCTCTGTTTGTGCTTGTTGTATTGTTTGTGCTTGAAGTTGCTCTTCAGGCAAAGTTTCAGGATTTTGAACATCTTGAGTAGCATTAATAACTGTTTCAGAGACTGTTTTAGATGGTTTAGACGTATGATCATTACCTTCTATCGAACTCTCTGAAGCACTTGCAATAGGCTTATCTGCCCTAACACTTTGGTTCTGTGCTTTATCAACAGGCTTAAACGCTATAATTCTCAACACAGCCATTTCAAAACCACTGCGATAGTCTGGAGCTAAGGCAATATCACGTTTTGCCATTAAAGCTATTTGATAACAAAGCTGTACATCTTCTGCAGAAATTTGTGCTGCATAATCAAGATACTTCTCAACATCAGCAACTTTATAGTTCAGAGTATCAGCAGCAATATGTGCGAGCGCAATAGTATGCATCTCAATCAATAATTGATTAATTGCTGCATTAAAATCTGCTGAATAAGTCGCCATATCATTAACAGTACTCAAAGCTTGTTCAGCATCACTGCGAATAATTGCCTGAACCAGCTCATCCATATGTGTTGCTTTGACAGTACCGAGCATCGCACGAATAGACTCTGCATCAACTGAACCGCCACCCTGGGCAATGCCTTGTTCAAGAAGACTTAGGGCATCACGTAAACTACCATCTGCAGCACGAGAAATAAGCTGTATGCCAGAGTCGTCAAACTGAATTTCTTCAGAGGTCAAAATATGTGATAGTTGTTGCGTTATTTCATCCGGTTGCAAGGCTTTTAAATTAAATTGCAAACAACGAGATAAAACAGTGACGGGTAGTTTTTGCGGATCAGTTGTCGCAAATAAAAATTTAATGTGTTCTGGAGGCTCTTCTAAAGTTTTTAAAAGCGCGTTAAAACTACTTTTTGACAACATGTGTATTTCATCAATCAAATACACTTTATATCGACCCTGAGTAGGCGCATATTGAATGTTATCCAACAACTCACGCATATCATCGATGCCCGTGCGAGAAGCGGCATCGACTTCTATCAAATCAATGAAATTACCTTGGTCAACATTTACACAGACTGAACACTCACCACAGGGTGTAGCAGTCATGCCTTGTTCACAGTTTAATGATTTGGCAAAAATTCTGGCAAGGGTTGTTTTACCAACACCGCGTGTGCCAGTAAATAGAAATGCATGATGAACGCGACCACTACTGAGTGCATTAGACAATGCTTTGACAACATGGGTTTGCCCCATGACTTCAGTAAAATTTTTCGGTCGCCATTTTCTGGCAAGCGCCAAATAGGTCATTTACTCTCCTCAATGTTTATAAAGCAATGCCAGCCGACCAGAACCTAGCACCCGAGTCGGCTGCTGCGGCTGCTCCCTTCCGGGCCTGACCGAGTTCACAGCTTATCGTCACATAGGAGACCAGCTGACATCACCAGCAGTTGATTATACTGAAATGTATGAAGTCTGCTAGATTTTCGGACGTAAAAATGTAGCAAAAAACACTCCAAAAAGGGTTGCAATTCCCATTACGATTGCACAGAGCAAAAATACCGATTGACCACCGAATGCAGACCACAAGTATCCGCTGGCAAAAGTACCTATAGCCCCTCCTACTCCAAAGGTTACACTTGAATACAAGGCTTGACCTCGGACTTGAAATTGACCTTTAAAGTGGGAGTTTATCAGCTGCGATGAAGTAGAATGATACAAACCAAAGCTTATTGCATGCAGCATTTGAGTCAAAACTAATAGTGGCAATGAATCAGGAAACTCTGACAGCATCCACCAACGTAGCGCAGTGATTGCAAAGCAAGCCAACAATAGCTTGAAGATATCAAATTTAATTAATAAATGATGGGCAAACAAAAAAACCGCGACTTCAGCAATGACACCCAGCGCCCATAACCAACCAATCAAGGTTTTGCTATACCCATAAGATTCTAGGTAGATTGAAAAAAATGTATAAAAAGGCGCATATGTCATTTGGCTTATAGAGCCCAGCACCAAGACTATGACAATAGTCGGGGTAAAAAGATGTAAAAACGTCGAGTCGCTCTGATCTTCACTATTGAAGTTAGGGGTATTTTTAATAAAAAACCCATGCAATGCCAAAGCGATAAATATGAAGGTGATCGCTGGTAAAAGGACGCCAATACCAAAATTCTCGATAAGCCATCCAAGGCTGATAACACTGACTATAAAGCCAATAGACCCCCAAACCCTGATGAGGCCATAGCGTTGACGATTTTCACCAAGGTGGTTATAAACAACGCTCTCCATTTGCGGTAAAACAGCATTCCAGAAGAAACTATAGGCAAACATTAAGCCTGCAATGAGCCAAAAGTTTTCCGTAAAGTTTAAGAATAAAAATATGACACAACAAGTCACTAGGGCAATGCTGATCGTTTTAGACTTAAAAGAGGAATTTTTGATTGATTGGCTATCAAATATATAGCCCCAAAAATTAGGCGCTATGATCTTTGTGATGAGCAAGGAACTCATCAAGATACCGATTTGCTTTGGATTAAAGCCAATCGATTCAAAGTATAAGGCTAAATACGGAACGGTTCCGCCAAGGGCTGCGAAATAAAAGGCGTAAAAACTACTTAGAGTCCAGCCCATTGATGAACTCGTCCTCTGCGTCATATTACTATCTATTAATTGGCGATGAATTGCTAAGAGCTTATAGGTGGAAACTCATATAGTTAGCGCTTAGCTGGAATGACAGGAATGCCAGATTCTACCTTAGAATTTTGCGCAAGATGACGTAAAGCATGATCCATCAAAGTGATGGCTAACATCGCTTCCGCAATAGGTACTGCTCGAATACCAACGCAAGGATCATGTAGACCTTTAGTGACAACTTCAATTGGATTGCCCTTGCTATCGATTGAATTTCCTGGAGTGGTAATGCTTGAAGTTGGCTTTAATGCAACACCAACAACAATATCTTGGCCTGATGAAATACCACCTAAGATACCGCCTGCATTGTTGCTTGCAAAACCATCAGGGAATATTTCATCACGGTGTTCAGAGCCTCGTTGCTCGACACAGTCAAACCCTGCCCCGATCTCAACGCCTTTCACTGCATTGATACTCATCATTGCTTTAGCAATATCTGCATCAAGTTCATTAAAAATAGGCGCGCCCCAACCTACTGGCATGCCTGCGGCAACCACTTCAACGCGCGCGCCACAAGAGTCACCCTGCTTTCGCAAAGAGTTGATTAAATTAATCATATCTTCAACGGCATCTGCATCAGGGCAGTTGAAATCATTTTGTCCAATTTGAGCCTGGTCGAAATTCTCAGGATTAACTTTTACTGAGCCAATTTGAGAAATATAACCAAAAATATCCACACCAAACTCGGCTTTAAGATATTTTTTCGCAATGCCACCTGCTGCAACAATCATTGCCGTGGTTCGTGCAGAAGAACGTCCACCGCCACGATAATCACGAACACCATATTTATGCGCATAAGTATAGTCAGCATGGCCTGGACGGAAAGTGTCCATTATGTTGCTATAGTCTTTGGATTTTTGATCGGTATTCTGAATGAGCATCCCCATAGATGTTCCTGTAGTTTTACCCTCAAAAACACCCGATAAAATTTCTACTTCATCGGCTTCTTTACGCTGCGTCGTATATCGAGATTGGCCTGGTTTACGACGATCCAAGTCAGGTTGTAAATCATCTTCGGTAAGCTCTAACCCTGGAGGGCAGCCATCAACGATACAACCAATGGCTTTGCCATGACTTTCACCAAAACTAGTCACTTTAAACAATTTGCCTAAGCTACTATCGCTCATTCTTGCCTTCCTATTCTCAACATGGGTAACACAGAGTATTCGTTAAAATTTCAAAACTTAATTATACGACTTAGCGCGCCTTATAGGTTGAATTATGTGTTTGAAATTTCAATTTTTGGGAATAAAGAGCGATAGTCTTTCTTACGAGACGCTAACTTACCTGCTAACTTCAAAGCAATATCATGATAACGGTCCGCAATTTCTTGTTCTCTAGATGAACAATTATCAGATTCGTCAACTTTCGCTACGGTCGGTTTCCCTGCATCCACAGCTTGACGAACTGCGATATCTAAAGGAATAGAGCCTAAAACAGGAATATTATATTCCTCCGACATCTTTTGACCGCCACCTTCTCCGAAAATAGCTTCTTCATGTTGGCATTGGCTACAAATATGTGTGCTCATATTTTCGATAACACCTAAAACCGGCACTTCGACCTTTTCAAACATCTTTATCGCTTTACGAACATCCAGCAATGCAAGATCTTGTGGCGTTGTGACTACTACCGTTCCAGCCAATGGCATTTTTTGAGCCAACGTTAATTGCACATCACCTGTTCCTGGCGGTAAATCCAAAATCAGATAATCCAATTCTTCCCAAGCGCTTTGACGCATCATTTGTTCTAAGGCTTGAGTGACCATCGGACCACGCCAGATCATCGGCGTTTCTTGATCGATCATCAAACCGATAGACATGATTTGCAAACCATAGTTTTTTAATGGCACCATCATTGTTTCAAGCATT
>CALKZN010000093.1 GCA_938002995.1 uncultured Arenicellaceae bacterium
GTTATTTCAGTTAATTTCGCATTAATTTCATTGTATGGGCGAGTATTTCTAGCAAAAGTAACAATAGGATATTGCGCAGACAAATCTGCCAAAGAGTGCGTTTTTTCAAGCTCTAAACTAGTACTGACAACCCATACTAATGACATTGACATTAAAAATTCATTCGCCATCATTGCATTTGATAAAGGACCAACAAGGAAAGCAACATCAATAGAACCTTCTGATAATTGCTGAGATAAATTGGACGAAACATCTACCGTAAGATCGATAGTGACTTCAGGAATTTCCCTTTGAAATAATTCCATAAACGAAGGAAACCACGAACAAGCAATTGTTTCAGATACACCAATACGCAGCAGACCAGAAAAACTCGATGATTTGTTCGCCGCATTTGCGAGTTCCTTAGACAGGAAAATAATTTTTTCCGCATACGGCAATAATTCTCGTCCTTTAGGAGTCAATCTCACTGAATTATTACCTTCACGTTCAAACAATTTCACGCCAAGTTCTTTTTCAAATGAGGCTATCCGCGATGAAATCGCAGGTTGGGTAGTGAACTGTTGTTCTGCAGTTTTACTAAAACTATGTAATTTCGCGACCCAAAAAAATGTTTCTATTTGTTTTAATTTCATAAGTAAATTATAGCGTGAAAAAAATGATAATTTATAAGATCATGGATACCGACAAAACCTCAAAAAATATGATCATGCAATCAACAGAAAACTCTCAAATAATCTCTGTGGTAAAAATCAACAATAATGGCGAGGACGCCTCATTCTTTGAAAAAGAAGAAGTACCTCTACAAGGCTCACCCGCACGAATGCTATCTGAACAAATTGATGCCGTGAACTTTCGCTTGCGCACCAGTGACGATAGTTATGCATCAAATTGGCATGTCGCCGGAGACCCGACTTTATTGATCATTTTGAATGGAGGAATGCGCATTGAATTGCGCAATGGCGAAAGTCGAGAATTTTCCGCAGGAGATATGTTTATCGCTGCTGATTATTTAAATTCCAATGTCACCTTTGATGATGATATTCACGGCCATCGTGCTGATGTTATCGGCAAAGAAACCTTTTCAGCTATACATTTAAAACTAGAGCATTTAAAGCTAGAAAAACACCTCAAATAAATGAGTTTATATAAATAACTTATGCAGGTAGATAGGTAACCAACAAACCCATCAAGCCTCCAAATACAGCACCCCATACCACCAACCAACCTAAATGCTGTCGAATCATCGACTGCATGATCGCTTTGACCATGTCAGGGGTGAGCTCATCAAGGCGATCTTGAACAATTTCTTCAATTTTTTGCAAAAATACATCACTACCTGCAACTGTAGACAAACTGCCACTTAAAGCACTTTGAAATTTTTCTGAATGAGAAGTTTCAATCACTAAATTGCGAATTTTTTCTTTAAATTTATCCCTTAATGGTTCTAGTACCGCTTCACCACCAAACATATTCAAAGCCGAACCAAACGAAGACTGCATGATTGCTTCTTTAAGTTGCTCGTAGGCCTTGTCCAAATCAAAGCTATCAACTAAAGGTTCAAAATCTAATGACAGTCCGCTTGTTGACTGATCCTTGTCAAATGCTCGTTTAACATTCTCAGCTTTGAATAAGTTTTCCTTCACTAAAATGAGCAATCCCGATTTTAATTCTTCAAATCTCGCAGGGATAACGCCTGAACCATATAAGCCAGGAACTTTCTCGAATAGCATATGTACCGCTAGCCAATTCGTTATCGCACCTGAGAAGGCAAATAATCCAATATTTTTGATAAGGTCATTAAAAGGTTCAGGAACAACATAGCTCAAGGCAAATAATAAAATTGAGATAAGCGTGGGAACCGTATTTTTAGTAAACATAGAAAATCCAATTGAGCAGATGCACCAATAATAGAGTTGATTTAGAAAATATCAACCGCAACAAACAAGTATGTCAAACAAGAAAAATAAAATAATCTACAATCCTATAAACAATTAAATGACAATTAACAACAAATGTCCGTGAACACAGAAAAATTGATGCGCGTAGCAAACACTATTGCTGCCATTGCTACTGGATTAGAAAAGAAAATTTTCTATTTTCTGTTAGTAGGCATAACATCTTCAGTGACTATTGCATGGTATTGGGTAGATTTTAATGCCCTATCCTTTGGCACGGGTTTGAAAATACTATTATTAAGCCTACCCGTTTTAATCTGGTTTCTTTTATGGAACTTAATCAAACAACTGACCGAACTGCCGCAAAACCTATCTGAACTCAAAGAAGTTGGTGAACAAAGTATATCTTTGATATCTAACTTAAACCAAACACAAGAAAAAACACCGAAAAAAAGTATTATTAGTGGTTTATTTCGATTAATAAAAACCATTCGAGAACCAGAAATTTTTGAAAGCATTTTAGTGTGTACAAAAGGCTTAACATTACTCGTGAATCCTATATCATTTGTAGCGCTTATTCTGTCAACTATCTCAATCATTATCCTCACCTTTATCGCACTAGGCTTTGCGATTTTTTGATATCTTTTTTATAGGAAACAATTCAAACCTGTTTTGTGACGGAATACACCTTTATACTGCTGAATAATCTGTGATCGTTTTAATTTTTCAGGGACTTTCTAAGCATTTTATAGTCATCAATCAAACCAAAATTACATGCTATTAAACGCCATCCTACCTATTTTTTTATTGATTATTGTTGGTTATCTACTTAAATATTTTCAGATACTTGACGATCAATTTTGGCATGGAGCAGAAAAACTCACTTATTACATCCTATTCCCAGCCTTATTAATTGGAAAAATGTCTGTTGCAGACCTTTCCAGCATCAGCATTTGGCCAACAACATTATCCGCATTATTAGGCTTATTGCTGATAAGCATCATGACCATTGCAATCAAGCCATTATTTAGCATTAGTAACGCCAGTTTCGGCGCTGTCTATCAGGGCACTATGCGTTTTAACACCTATATTGGCCTTGCCTTGGTGAGTAACTTATTCGGTGAAGAAGGATTAGTCATTGCAGTCATTATCGCTTCCATTTTAATTCCCGCGGTAAATGTCTGCGCAGTAATTGCTTTGCAACATTATCACCCTAATAAATCAGACACCAAAAAACTCAGCAATACTTTTAAGTCGTTATTTAAAAACCCCTTAATACTTAGCTGCCTTATTGGTATTGGACTTAATACATTGCATATAGCACCTCCCATTTTTGTCATGGAGACAATCAACATTATTGGCTCAATAGCCTTACCTCTTGGTCTTATGGCCGTAGGTGCAGCATTTATTCTGAGCAATATAAAAAGTGCAGCGATAATTATTGTAGGTACGTCGGCTTTAAAGCTGGTGATCTATCCGATTATTGCTTTTTTTATCGCTGAATTTTTTCCAGTAAATCTGTTAACACAACAAGTATTGGTTATTTTTTGCGCCTTACCAACTGCAACTGCGAGCTATGTATTAACTAAAAATATGGCCGGAGATCATCAATTGATGGCACGCATTATCACCATTGAAACACTATTATCAGCAGTCACTTTATTAATCATACTCAAGTTGTTCAATATCAGCTAAGCTGGACAAACATCTAGTCTTTTATAAAATTGATAGTCATGTCTAGTGAAATTGCTTTCATCTTATTTGCGTTGTGCTTTTCAGCCTTTGTTAAAGGCTCTCTAGGCCTAGGTTTTTCAACCGTTTGTTTGGCAATTTTAGCGAATGCTATTGACCTGAAGGTTGCTATTTCAATAGTCCTGATTCCCTCAATGTTGAGCAACTTGATTGTCATGCAATCTGTTGGTCACTTTAGAGTCAGTCTCCGACAATTCTGGCCTATGTTCCTAACTACTTTGCTAGGTATGAGCATAGGACTAACTATTCTCACTCAAACCAATAATGATCTCTCAAAAGGATTATTAGGCTTAGCTTTAATTGCTTTTGGTCTCTGGAGCTATTGGAATCGATCATCTCGACTTCGAGATGATTTAATTAAAAAACTTAACCCACCGATGGGATTTTTGACAGGCATCGTCAATGGCGCAACCGGCTCACAAATTTTCCCTATCATGCCTTATCTGCTCTCCTTGAACATCAGCAAAGAAATCTTCCTGCAAACCATCAACTTATCATTCACATTTTGCAGCATCATTATGATGTTCACTCTATGGCAAGTTGATGCGCTAGATATCAACTCTTTAATCAAATATAGCTTAGGGGTTATTCCTGTGGCATTAGGTGTTTGGCTAGGAGGGAAAGTACGCAAACGCCTTAGCGAGAACCGGTTTCGACAAATGGTTATGTTGTTAATTATTTTATTAGGATGCAACCTGCTATATAAAGTTCTGAGCTAAGCAAATAATGCAATTTATCCTCTATGAAATAACTGCTAGGATAAAGCAGTAAAAAGTTCTTCTAAATACTCCCCAAAGTAATAAATAAAAAAATATCATGGGCGCTTATATATTTTTCGGCATATTTGCCATTGCAGGTCTAGCAGCCTTTATAGGTACAAGCTATTCTCCAGTTCTTTTCTGGCTTCAGAATGGCTACTGGAACGAATCGCCTAAGCAAATTTTGTTCGGAATAATTTTTTTAATCACTCATGGTGGCGTTGGTTTTGGTGGCTTATTGTATTTATGGCTGAAACCAGACGGACATACTGATATAGAAAATACGCAAAGCGATCAACCTTGGCTAAGCAAAACATATTGGGTAAATGCTACGATTTATTCAAATACAGGATCCTCAAAAACAGCGCTTAAATATGTTATTCGTTATCTTGGAGTTATATCTCTGATTGTATTATTTGTCGTCTATGAAAGCTTCAAACGCCAAGAGTATATAGCCTTTTGGGGACTTATTATTCCAGTAGTTACGGTCCTTATTTACCTTTATTTAAAAAAATTATCACGCGAGACTCAAATCTATGGCCGTATGCCACTGACACTCAATCCCTATCCCGGTTCAATCGGCGGTCAATTGGGTGGGACTATCCCTATTAATATTGAACACTACGATATACAAAAAAGTGCCGTCGAACTGCATTGCACTGGATATACAAAATCAGGCGATGACAATCGGCAAGACATTCGATGGAATGAAACAATGGTTCCTTCGTTAAAGAACACAATTAACGGACAAGAACTTGCGTTTTGCTTTGATCTTAATAACGACAAAAATGACTTACCAGAGTCACAAGCCTCTGAAAGCAGACCCTATCATGCCTGGACAATGTTTCTTGAAATCACCTTAAAAGATGGATCAATTCTCAAGCGAAAATATGAAGATCTACCTGTTTTCAAGACGCATCAAAAATCTACAATACGTGATCAACAAGCTTACGCCAGCCACTCAACAGAAACCGCTGAAATGCACGACGAGGCACTAGATAACATTATGGCGTTTAAGTCTGCTGACAATGGAGGCTATCACCTGAACTACCCGATGGGCCGAAGCTTGTGGGGCTTTGCTGGTATTTTATTCGGCCTTGTCTTCATTGTGGTCGGCACCTTAATTCCAGATATTATTTTCAATATTGTTTTTCCCTTGGCCGGTGGCGGTGTTGTTATCGGTTCAATCTATTCATTGGTCAACTCATTAGATATTCATATCGACCCTTTAGGCTTAAGTAGCAAACGTTATGTCTTTGGCATCCTCACAAAAGAACGAAAATTTGCTAGTTATGAAATTCAAGAATTTTTTTGGAAACGATCAATGAGTACGTCAACAAATAGCAAAACTACTCAGTACTATGATATCTATGCTCGAAACAATAACGGCCAAGAAGCGATTGTTGTTGAAAGCATTAAAGGCATGGGGCAAGCACGAGTCGCGATCCAACGTTTACAAGAAATGTTGCGCATCGATTTACTCTCCCACGCCAATCCACCCGCGGCCACATCTGAAAACAACATCAAGAAAGTGTGATCATTTCCTTTTGGCGTGTCATATCATAGGCAAAATTTATTACAAAAAATACCCGTTGTTATATTTAGTAAGCCTAGGACGTCCGAATCATAAAAAGATATGTTCCTGCTCTATATTATTTTTATCTTTTTTACGATTGGAGGCGTTGCTGCATTTTTAGCCTTCAGTATTAGTCCAGTGTTCTTTTGGCTACAACACGGATATTGGAATTTATCTGATCCTCCCAAAATAATTTTACTCGGCACATGTTTCCTATTTTTCCATGGCGCTATTGGTTTGGGCGGCTTACTGTATTTACGAAAAACATCTCATGATGACCCAACTGATCTGCCAAATACATCACCAGAAAAACCTTGGTTAAGTAAAACCTATTGGGGTCAATCCACCATAGAATCAAAGCCTATTTTGACACTCGATTTAATAAAATTTATATCGCGTTATTTCGCTTTTGCTTGCCTTTTTCCGCTATTTGCTATAGCAGAAAGCATCAAGCTTATTGATTATTCATCATTGATAGGCCTAGTTTTCCCAGCCATAGCCTTATACTTTTATCTGCGTTTAAAAAAGATGCAGAACTATCACTATCGCTATGACCCCATACCTATATGCCTAAACCCATACCCTTCATTTATTGGTAAAAAATGTCAGGGAAGTCTTAACGTGTCACATATAACACAGGACATTCAAAGCTCATCCATAGAGCTGCGTTGCACACTTCACAAACAAGCTAGAGATGATTACGATCAAGAAACGCTTTGGCACGAAAAAACTATATTGTGTAAGTCAACATCATCGAAACAAACACAATCGCCAACCGAAAAAATAATGACGTTCTGTTTCGATTTAAAACACGGCTTAAAAGAGGCTCAAGCGGCTGAAGAATATCCCTTTATATCTTGGCAAATTAAGCTAGAACTTATCCTTGATGACGATTCAAGGATTAAACGCGAATACAACAATATACCCATATTTAAACAATCCGCTATTTAGTTTTCCTTGAGCTGAAACTTATTTGAGTGGCTACTTTGAATCAGGCGGCATAGGTATATCAATAAATTTTGTCATCACATCAAATGGCATTAAGGTACTTGTTTTTTCTGAGGCTTGCATATAGGACACCATGCAAGCTAAATAAGACAAACCACAGCCATAAAAATGCGAAGACCGAGAAGCGACTAGCAT
The DNA here is from genome assembly GCA_938002995.1 of uncultured Arenicellaceae bacterium. GTDB lineage: Bacteria > Pseudomonadota > Gammaproteobacteria > Arenicellales > Arenicellaceae > CALKZN01. The sequence continues at coordinate 7,125 of CALKZN010000093.1, forward strand.
ATCAACTAATACCTCTTCTGTGATTTTACGCTTATTCTTGCTGGTGTGATGTACACCTTGATTCTCGTTACTACTCCGAGAAACATCAATGCTATGCAAACGGTCACCGAAAACGGCCTGCATACTATTGAGTTGCCGAGTATCATCAGTCATCAAAAACACCGGCAGTTCTCCAGGAACAGCACTTAGCTTTGCAATCAAATCACTGTTGATAGTGGAAATTGCCGAAGATTGCTTTTCATTATGCTTATCTGTACCTCGCAAATGAACAGCTAAATAAGCATTACCGTCAAAGTTTTTTTGAATAAACTTATTAGCCTTATCTTGGAGTTTTTGCTTTGGTCGAATATAGCGTCGGACTAAGTCACGATAAATATCTCCGACTAAGGTGTTTGAATAACGATGATTATTCGCAAGCCATGGACGCAACATGCCAACACTCGCATATTCGCCACCAACCACTATTCTTTCTGGCCTATTAAAAAAATAAGGACCACCAATTTTATATTGTTGATTATTGACTTTATTCCGCCATCTTGTTCGTCGAATAAAATTTTGTAGGTCACGCTTTTGCCAATGCTCTGGATAAACATTTGGTATGTGCTGTTTTAAATCATCAATCGTCAACGATGAAATAGAGTCAAAATATTCAACAAAACAGTCTTGATCGGGCGTGTCGTTATAGAGAGAATTTGCCCCCCAATAAATCACTGGAGTTCTCTCAGACAATTCCGCGATCAATAACTGCTGCATTAAATACAGCAATTCAAAACCTAGCCCACTACCCCAAGAATGAATCAGAAAATATTTCTCTGTAAGGTCTTTTGGTTTTGCTTGTTCCGAAAAATATGCCCGCTCAATAGCCGTTAAGTTTTCCTGAGCTCTTTCCATACTTGGATCAAGTTCAAGAGCTTTTTTTGCGAAATAAATTCCATGCTCATAAAGACCAAGACGGTAAGCCAGCATTGCTTGCAAATTATATGAAACAGGATCATCTGGGTAACGGCTTTGACTGACTTGCAAAGCAAAATCCGCGTCGAAATAATTTTTTGCGGCCATTCTTTCTCGCGCATAGTTCATCAAAAAACGGCGATAATCAAGCGATGTCGTATCAGGTTGAAGGTTTTGACTCATGAAATTACTTAATAATTACTTTTATTATTTTTGATGAAAATTCGTTAGTTGCGACTCTCTTATTGAAATTCCTTAAATTGGAAATTTTAGACTGATGACTAAGGTATTTTGAAACATCCTTATAAAGAAAACATATTACGTGATTCATAAAATACATGCAAAATTTGCACTAACTCATTCCTAGATATTAGCGTTTTCAAGAACTACATGAGAGCATCGAACATCCAGCTTTATTTTTTGCCCAATCTGGACGTTTCATTCCAAATTGTTTAAATTGAGGTTGCGATTTATAAGGGTTTTTCAAGACCTCTGCTAAATCATACAGCATTGAATAATCACCTTGCTCAGCTGCTTCAATCGATTGTTGCGCAAGGTAATTCCTTAATACAAACCATGGATTTACGTTATTCATTGCTTCTCTGCGAAGCTCACTGTCTTGTTGTTCTTTTTTTATGCGCGATTGATATTCATCTAACCATTGCTGAAACTGATTCTCATACTCTTGATTAAAAGCTTCTTCTTGATAAAAAATCCCTTGGAAATAATCAAAATTATCGGATGCATTAAAGTCGGCTAGGCTACGAAAAAACAAGGTCATATCAGCGCTTCCTTGATGCAATAATTCCTCCAACTGCATTACAAATTCCTTATCAACTGTCAATAAACCTAGTTTCCCCGCCATCATTGATAAAAATTTGTGCTCAAATTGGATCATAAAATCATCCAGAATTGCTTGTAATGCATCCGTATTTTTTATCAATGGCACCAGTGATTGAGCAAGTTGAAACAAATTCCAATGAACTATTTTAGGCTGATTAGCAAAACAATACCTTCGGCCAGGAAGGTCAGTAGTGTTAGGCGTCCAGTTTGGGTCAAAGTCATCTATCCAACCATATGGACCATAATCAATTGTTAAACCTAATATCGACATATTGTCGGTATTCATGACTCCGTGAACAAAGCCAACACGTTGCCACTGAACAACCATTTTACAACTTCGTTGCACTACTTCACTAAACCATTGTAAATATCGTTGCTCTGAGTTTTGAATAGCATCTAACGCCAACTCTGGGAAATCATTTACTATGCAAAAATCAGCTATTTTTGTCAGTGACTCTATATCATTTCTTGCTGAAAAAATTTCAAAACTACCAAAGCGAATAAATGACGGTGACACTCGACAAACAATCGCACCAGGTTCAAAATCTGGATTGCCGTCATAAAACATGTCTCGTTCAACTTTTTCACCCGTCAGCACTAGGCTAAGTGCACGAGTTGTTGGCACTCCTAGATAATGCATCGCTTCTGAGCAAAGGTATTCTCGAATGGATGATCGCAGCACTGCTAAGCCATCCGCATGGCGAGAATATGGCGTCATCCCTGCTCCTTTAAGTTGCAAAGTTTTATAACCTTGAGGTGTGTCAACTTCTCCTAGATTAATGGCACGTCCATCGCCCAATTGCCCAGCCCAATTACCAAACTGATGACCGCCATAACACATTGCATAAGGTTGCATACCTTGCAATTGATAGTTACCTGCAAACGTATCAGCAAACTTTTGTGATTGAATAAACGCCGAGTCAAAACCACACAATTCTGCCAAAGTCTCATTCACACAGACAATCTTTGCTTCGCTGACACTTTTTGGTTGGCAAAGTGAATAACAGGAAGAGTACACTTGTCTAACAAAATTACGTTTTTCAGGGTCTGCGGGCAATTCGCGAACAAATCGATTATCAAAAGAAATCACAAGGTTTTATTTGAAAGTAAGAGTAAAATTAAAAGAGATATCATTAAAGCGCTAGAACACAAAGCAGGTGATAAATATCACACGTATTTCAAAGCCTTATGCCATAATTTAATAAAAATAACGGTCAATATGACATGAATAATAAAATAAGCATACCGCATACTCAATTAGACGACACGCTTGATGCACTTAATAAACATATTTTAGGCAGCCCTCAAACTACCAAGCTTGCCTTATGTTGCATTATTGCTGGTGGCCATATTTTGCTTGACGATGTCCCCGGTGTAGGTAAAACCACACTTGCAAAGACATTGGCTCAACTCTTTGGCTTAGATTTCCAACGGGTTCAGTTTACCAACGATTTAATGCCTTCAGACTTAATTGGTGTTTCAATATATAACCAAAATACACATTCATTTGAATTCAAAAAAGGCCCAATTTTCACTAGTGCTTTGCTTGCAGATGAAATCAACCGTGCAAGCCCAAAAACGCAAAGCGCACTACTGCAGGCAATGGAAGAACAACAAGTCACAGTGGATGGCCAGTCATACAATTTACCCAATCCATTTTTTGTATTAGCCACTCAAAATCCAAATGATCAAAGCGGCACATCCCAACTTCCAGAGTCCCAACTCGATCGTTTTCTGATGCGTTTGTCCTTAGGATTTCCTGATCAAGCATCCGAATTCAATTTATTAAAAAATCAACGAACAACTACTAAGCAAATTATCGAAGCTTGCATGTCGGCTGAACAACTTTCGACAATCACCGCATTAGTCACACAGGTGCTATGCAGTGACGCCATTATCATGTATGCCCAACGCTTACTCCAAGCAACACGCGAATCAACTCAGTTTAAAGCAGGCCTATCGCCTCGAGCAGCTCTTCAATGGTTGCAAGCAGCCAGAGCTTGGGCTGTGCTAGACAAACGAGACTTTGTACTGCCAGAAGACATACAAGCTGTTGCTCCACATGTAGCTCTTCATAGGTTAAGCACTCATTTTACGGATGCCCAAGCAAGTGAGTTTCAACAAATTATAGAAACAACCCCTGTTGATTAAGTCCATTTAAAGCATGGCAAATACCTACACAACTCACCGTCGCCAGTTATATATGCTTCCTACAAAAGCAGGATGGTTATTTAGCTTGATGGTTCTTGTACTATTTCTTGCCTCTGTAAAATTCAATCATCAAGCAACGTTTTTATTGACATTTTTGATGTGCGGTTTCGGCATGATTAGCTCTTTACATACGCAAAAAAACATCAACCATATTAGCCTAGAATTAAAAAATTCCCCTGCCGTATTTCTAAATGAAAACTCTCAATTCATTTGTAATATCATTAATACTTCAAACACCAAGCGCCAAAACATTTGGGTAGTTTGTGGCACTTTTCGTGAATGTATAG
>CALKZN010000094.1 GCA_938002995.1 uncultured Arenicellaceae bacterium
GATGACTCAATCGAGTCGTCTTTGGGTTTAATCTGTTTTACGTCACCGACTTGTAATTGCATGCAATCAGAACGGGTATGCGAGATGGAAAATTCAATACGTTCTTCACTGTTGCCAGCCTGACAATTTAAGGTTTTGATGCACAACATGGGAATGTGGCTACTTAACTGCAAGTGTTGTGCAAGATCAGGCGTTGATGGTGTGGAGCTGATTAATGAAATGGTGCGCTCAAAATCCACTTGATAGTGAACTTTCATGAATTTCGCTAAGGAGCCACTGCCAAAACGCGTTTTAACTTTTGAAAAACGATCAGCTGATAAGAAGTGATCAATAACACAAACCCTTGTTTCTGCTACAGATCGTAGCGTTCTGACTCGAATAACTTTAGCACCAGTTGGCAAACGTAAATACTTTGCCACCTGTACTGGTGCAACTTCAATACTTTTACTGATTAATCTGCTAGTCGTTTCATACCCCAGCTCCTCTAGGCGTGAGGTGAAACGAGTGCTTTTGCTAATGTGATAATCAATTGGCGAACTCACCACCATTGTGCCCTTGCCTGGTTGCCTTACGATGATCCCTTGTTTGACTAACTCGTCCAGTGCACTTCGGATAGTATGACGATTGACATCATATTTTTTAGCGAGCTGTATTTCTGGCAATAAATAATCACCAATACTATATTCGTCTTCGATGATGTTCTGAATAAGACCAGCCAACTGGCGATAGATAGGCATAGCTTTGTCTTTATCAGAACTGTGTTTACTTACGGGTCTAATTAATTGTCTAGACATTTTTTCATCCACATTAAATGGTTATCGCGAAACACCAATTTGACTAGATAAATTGCTTACGCAGTTTCTGCGAAAGCATGTCTAACAAAGTGACTGAAACAATGATTATGATCATAATCGCGCAGGTTTCTTTGAACATGAAGCCGCGAATGTTTTCCCATAGCAATACGCCGATGCCGCCTGCTCCTACCATGCCAACGACTGTCGCTGAACGAACATTTGACTCAAATCTATATAATGAATATGAAATCCATAGCGGTAGTACCTGTGGAATGACACCAAAGATGACTTCTTGTAAACCAGAAGCACCTGTCGCGCGAACACCCTCTACTGGACCTTCTTCAATCGCTTCAACTGCTTCTGCAAATAATTTAGCTAACACACCTGTGGTATGTACAAATAGTGCCAATACGCCTGCAAATGGCCCTAAACCAACTGCCACAACAAAAAGCATAGCGAAAACGATTTCGTTAATTGCGCGGCATGCATCCATGAAACGGCGAATAGGTTGGTAAAGCCACCATGGTGCAATATTTTCTGAACTCAGGATGCCAAAAGGAATGGCTAATATAACGGATAACAAAGTCCCCCAAATTGCGATCTGAATTGTTGTGAGCATCTCATCAACATAAAGGTTCCAATCATGAAAATTTGGTGGAAAAAAGTCGCCCAACATTTCTGCCATATTGCCGCGATACTCCCATAAGGCGTAAGGATTCATTTCCGCACCTTGCCAAGACCAAACTAAAATCGCAGCAACAAGACCCCACAAAAATAATTGCATAATGCCTTTCTTTTCCAACAAAGGATTTTGAGCAGATATATCAGAAGCATCTTGAGGAGATTGAACTATTTTGTTTAACATCTTAAACTCTTTTTAATCTTTTATCTTTTGTGATAGTAGATATGTGTTTGTACATTTATTTGAAAATTAAAAGCTTAAATATCGAGGCAATGCAGTCGTTTATAAGACGTACATCACCTCAACATTCAAACCGGACAGTAAACTTAGTTGCTTGCTAGTACTTTCAAAGCAGCCATCTTACGATTCAATTCACCTAACTGAGAGTCGATTACAGCAAGCTTTTCTGCTTTTTCTGCAGCAGAGTACTTCTGGTCTTTTTCAATTTTGATACGATTTTTGAAAAGAACTAACTGACGAATTGGAACCAACTGGTCATCGCTTGAAGCACGAAAAGGTGCCCATTGAAGATCAGCTAGAATTTTCTTTTCAGCGTCGTTTTGACCATAAGTCATGAAAAATTCATAGATTTTGCTTTTAGTTGTTTCAGACAAGTCTTTCTTCCAAACGATTGGGTCTGAAGGAATCAATGGAGACTTCCAGATCACTTTGATATTCTTAACCGCTTCAGGGTTAGTGGTCTCAAGACGACGATAGTTTTCAGTGTTGTTTGTTGCAAAATCAACTTGCTTATTGGCAGCAGCCATCAAGTTAGTTTGGTGATTTGAGTTGATTACACGTTTGAACGCTTTATTTTGGTCAACGTTATTTTTCGCAAAAACGTAATATGAAGGTACTAAGAAACCAGAAGTTGAGTTCGGATCACCGAAACCAAAAGTAAGATCTTTAGCGCTTGCTAATACATCTTTAACTGAGTTCAACGGGCTGTCTTTATGAGTTACTAAAAGACTCCAGTAACCAGGGTTGCCTGATACGTCTACTGTTTGAGCGAATACTTCGCCGCCAGAACGGTCAACCGCTTCGATAGCTGATTTATTGCCATACCATGCTAGGTCAACTTTGCCAAAACGCATCGCTTGAATAACACCTGCGTAATCTGGTGCGAAGAAAGCGTTTACTTTATAGCCAGTTTTGCTTTCCATTGCTTCTAGAAAAGGAAGCCATGTTGCTTTAAGGTTTTGAGTAGACTCAGTAGAAATAATACCGAAGTTCAACTCTTTCTTTTCAGCATGTGCCACAGACACAATTGAAAAAGCCATTGCTGCAATAGCAACTTTTTTGATTAAAGATTTAAATAACATCGAAACATCCTCGATTAAGTTTTAAAAGAAATAATAAGTATTTATATAAATGCTATGCCCTTGCTAATGCAGGGACTGCAGCGCCTTCTGACACAAATTCATTCTCTGATTGAGACAAACTTACACCAAAATCTATTTCATCTTTCTCCGTGCCATAAAGTTCAACGAGGTCTTCGTCGTTCAAGGCATCCGCAGAAAGATCAATTTTTACTTCACCGTTGGCTAAGCCAACAATGCGACGACAATAAGCTTTGGCATAATCCACTTGGTGCAATGACACCACTACCGTCTTGCCGTCTTGTTTATTAATGTCTGAAAGAATATCCATCACTCGTTTTGCAGAGCGTGGGTCAAGTGAAGCGATAGGTTCATCGGCAACAATCACGTCAGCGTCTTGTAATAAAGAACGCGCAATAGCAACACGCTGTTGCTGGCCGCCTGATAATGTAGAAGCTCGTTGTTCTGCAAAACTATTTAAACCAACACGCTCTAAGGCCGCTAATGCTCTTTGCTTTTCTTCTTTTGTGAACCAGCAAAGACTGCCCCTCCAACGCGGTATTTCACCTAACAAGCCAATAAGAACATTTGTTTGCACACTTAAACGTCTAACCAAATTAAACTGCTGGAAAATAAAGGCGATTGATGAACGATTTTTACGGACGTTTTTATCTAACTTGCCATTGGCTTGAATAACTTTGTTTGCTACTTTAATAGAACCTTGTTCATTTTTGTCTGTGTTGATAAGACCCGCAATCATTCTCAGTAAGGTTGATTTACCCGAACCCGAACTGCCGATCAAAGCGACCATATCACCTGCTTGAACATCAAGATCAACACCAGCTACTGCCGTGTTATTACCAAAGGTCTTTCTGACTGATTTCGCTTCAATAGCCTTAGTACCACTATTACTAGCTAGTCTATTAACATCAATATTTATTTTTAAAGTAGACAATTTGATCACCAATATTTATTTAATGGCGACACAATAGATGCTTTATATGTCTAGACAATTACAAAACCGAGTCATTTATGTGACAGAATTTAACTCTAAAAGTGAAATGTCTAGACATAAAATATTGATTAATAAAGGATTATTTTTTGAGTGCTGGTTAACTCCTTCTAACATTGTCTTCAAGATGTCATAAAAATAGTTGCTTTCAATGCTAGCCTTTGACACTTAAATCTACTAAATATATCCATAGAAAGTGAGTTCAGCCAGTACACAGAACCTTGAAGCTGCAAATAGCATTAAAAACCATTTGTTCCTTATTATTGTATTAGGGATAACCTGCACTATCGGTTATGGCACGATGTTTTATTCCTTTAGCTTGTTATCTATAGAAATAGAAAATCACTTTGCTTGGTCGAAAGAGTTTATCTATGGTTCTTTTTCAGTCGGCATTATCGCTAGCGCTTGTTTTGCGCCTTGGTTTGGCAGATTGCTAGACAGATACAATGCTCGCCTGCCAATGAGCATCGGTTCTTTGGTGATTGCACTAGGCTTAGTCTCTATGAGTTTCATCAATAGTAAAACTCACTATGTTTTAACTATACTATTACTAGAGGTTGTCACCGTTCTGGTGGTGTATGACTCAGCCTTTGTTGCCCTAACCCAAACACTCGGAAAATCAGCGCGCCGAGCAATCACGCAGATAACCTTAATGGGTGGATTTGCTTCAACCATCTTCTGGCCATTAATCAAAATGCTGCTGGAACACGTCGAATGGCAAACCATCTATATACTCATGGCATTACTACACATTTGTATTTGCCTGCCTTTGCATTGGCTGTGTCTAAAGTATGCGCGGCCTAAACTCAACAGAAGTGACGCTTACAATACCAATGCGAACAAAATAAAGCCTGTTCAAGCTATAGCGGACAATAGCATGACGCAAGAAAAGCACGATTATATTATCGAGACAATGGTCGCTCTGTCTGTTGGTGGCGTGGCGTTTTGTATCACTGGCACGCAGATTCACATTTTCACGATTTTAAACAACTTAAATATCACTGAAAACCTAGCTGTTATTGTCAGCACACTATTTGGCCCGAGTCAGGTTGTGGCAAGGATTTGTGAAATGACATTTGGCCAAAAATTAACACCTCTAAAAATAGGTTTGATATCCAGCGGAGGTATATCCATCGCCTTAACCATGTTGACGTTAACAACCGTTATTTCGCCGCAACTTGCATTGGTGTACGCCTTCTTTTTTGGAATCGGGCAAGGACTGAACAATATCGTTCAGGGGACTGTACCACTTTATATCTTTGGTGATTATAAATACGGCACTATCACAGGCAGAATCAATGGCGTGAAGATTTTATTGTCTGCGGCAGCCCCTATCACTTATTCAATGATCATGAATCACTATTCCGTTAATGGTCTTCTGCTGTTTACCATCGGTGTCATACTGACATGCTTTGTATTAGTTTTGTTAGTTGAGAGGCGATTTAATCGCTCTCGTTTAAACCGCTATGAAGCAGAAAGAAGTCCTATGGCAACTTAGCCCACGTCTATCAATATAACTTTCAAAAATACTTACCTAAATTACTATGCAAATACTCGAAGATATTAAAAACCTCTACCTAGCCCAAGGCAGTACTCGCTATGGTGAAAATGTCACGCAATTAGAACACGCTTTACAAACAGCTCAACTAGCAATTGAAGATGGATATGATGATGAATTTATCGCTGCCTGTTTTTTACACGACATTGGTCACCTTCATTACGCCGAAGGCTTAGCACAAAAGAATATTGATGGTGAACACGAAGAACTTGGTGCTAAATATTTATCATCAGCATTTTCTGAAAATGTGACTGAGCCTATCCGCTTACATGTTGCAGCTAAACGTTATTTATGTGCCACCGAGCCTGAATATCACGACACATTATCAAAAGCATCAAAGCACAGTCTAAAGTTACAAGGCGGCGTTTATACAGCCGAAGAAGTTCAAGAGTTTGAGAAAAATTCATTATTCGAAAAAGCGGTTAAATTACGCATCTATGATGATCGTGGCAAAATACTTGATTTGAAGGTTATTAATTTCGATGAAATTTTAGTTTTACTAAAAAAAATAACAAACACGCCCTTCACTGTCAGCTAAAGTAATGAGATTCATTGATAGTATTGAAGAGTTAGAAAATATTTATGGCTTGCCTAGTGAAGCCGCTTTAAAGAAAGTCACCTATAAAATAACTTTGAGTTATAAAAAATGGATTGAAAAATCTTCATTTTGCATTATCAGCTCTGTTGGCTCACAAGGCACTGATGCATCACCCAGAGGAGACAATACGCAAGTTGTAAAAATATTAAATAATAAATAATAAAACAGTTGTCCTGCCAGATTGGCAAGGCAACCAACGAATAGATACTTTAAAAAATATCATAGAAGACGGTCGTGTTTCCTTATTATTTATGGTGTCAGGTTCGAATAATATTGTGCGAGTGAATGGCCAAGCCAAAATAACCTTTGATAACAGTCTAATAAGTATTTTCAACAATAAAAACACCCATCCTAAAACAGTCATCTTAATAAATGTTCATGAGGTGTATTTTCAATGCGCACGTGCACTAATGAGGTCAAATCTATGGGCCACTGCAAATCAATCAACAGATCTACCCTCACCAGGACAAATATTGAAAGAAATCAAAATAGCGACTTAAATGCAGAGTCCTATGATTCAGACTGGCCTGAACGATATAAGAAGGATTTGTGGTAGGCAGTTTTATATCTAAAGGACTTTTATAATGAGGTATTTTTTTAAAATGGACGAAAAACTTAAGACTTAGAAACGATTTTATTTAAGGGTTTAGTTATACGTCCACGTATGGACGCACAACCAAATCTTTAAACTTTTACAACTAAAGCCTAGCTTGTCTATAAAGGCTAAAGATATACTCTATAGACAATAACTAGACTGTTTACTTCTTTGAGTATACTAAGCGGATATCATTAAAATACTCAATGGCTAATCATCCAAGGCCGCATGGAGGGAAACATTTTCTCACCTGTTGCGGTGTATAGGAGTTTTGACCCACTTGGTTTTTCCTTATCACAACCACAGCCTTGTCTATGTTCTCGATCCATTTCCCGCCTATCCTTAGTCGAATAGGCAGGTTCATGCATGCTTCTTTCATTGGTTTCTTCAGCTTTACGTTTTGCCGGAGACATATCTAAGATTTCTGGTGCAATCCGGATGATTCTCGGTGACATTTCAAAACAATCGGGACAAGATTTAGGTTCTTGCGACTCATCCATAGCCGCAAGTTCATAAAAAATACCATGGCTTTTACATTTATATTCGTAAACAGGCATAGTTAATCTCCTATAAGTCGTGTGCGAGTGGAATATCCACCGAGCCATCTAGTTCTTTAGTGGGACCATCAGCATTTGGATTCACATCAAACTCAAAAATATCGGTCGGTAGCCACAAGGTAGCGCAAGCATTTGGAATATCAACGACACCACTAATATGGCCTTGTACTGGCGCGGTTCCTAAAATGGCATAGGCTTGCGCACGCGAATAACCAAATTTTTCTAAGTAATTGATCGCATTAAGACAGGCTTGTCGATAAGCGACATGTACATCTAAATAATGTTGGCCGCCTTCTTCATCAACAGAGATACCTTCAAAAATCAGATAATCATCATATTTAGGTGTTATCGGGCTTGGTTTGAAAATCGGGTTCTTAATCGCATATTTAGACATACCGTCTTTGACAAGATTAACTCGCATGTGAATCCAACCGGCCATTTCGATAGCGCCACAGAATGTGATTTCACCGTCACCTTGACTGAAGTGCAAATCTCCTACTGATAAGCCGCCACCTTTAACATAGACTGGGAAATAGATTTTAGAGCCACGCGATAAATCTTTAATATCACAGTTACCACCATGTTCGCGTGGAGGTACTGTGCGCGCACCTTCTGCGGCAGCTGCATCACGCTCATCGCCTTTCATTCTGCCCATATGAGCGGTGTCAGCATAAGGCAATGTCGCTAGTGCCGGCACTCTATCAGGTTCCGTATCATATAAACCTTCTTCACGAGTATTCCACGTTTCTAACAACTCTTTTGAAGGTAAACAACCAATCAAACCCGGATGGATTAACCCTGCAAATTCAACGCCTGGTATATGACGTGAGCTGGTGAACATGCCTTTGAAGTCCCAAATCGACTTTTGCGCTTCTGGAAAATGTTCAGTGAGAAATCCACCACCATTTTGTTTTGAGAAAAAGCCATTAAAACCCCATTCACTATCTTCAAAAGTACCAATATCAAGGATATCAACTACTAACAGATCTCCTGGTTCTGCGCCTTCAACGCCGACAGGACCCGACAAAAAATGAACCTGACTTAGATCAACATCACGGACATCTGAGGCATCATCATCATTTTTAATTTGGCCACCTGTCCAGTCATGGCATTCGATAATAAAATCATCCCCAGGCTTTACGGTTTCCACCATAGGAATATCTGGATGCCAACGATTATGGATTTTATCGTTTTCATAGGGTGATTGTTTTAGGTCAACTTTAATAATGGTATCGGTCATGATTTTCTCCGTATTACAGTAGATTTATTGGTTTAAAGTTATTTTTAACTTTTCTATTTAAGTTATTGTTTTATTTAAATTTAAAACATCAAAAACTCATACTGATAAGTATTTTTTGATAACTTCAGTATTAACGTTATCTTTGGTGTCTTCATGAATGAAGTTGCCTTTATCGATAACAATAATGCGATCAGCAATGGCCTGGGTGAAGCTCAGGACTTGTTCGGACACAATGATGGTGATTTCGCGCATTTTTTTGATTTCATTCAGAACATTGGCAATATCTTTAATAATGGAAGGTTGAATACCTTCGGTAGGTTCATCCAGCAACAACACTTTTGGATTTGTCACCAATGCTCTAGCAATAGCCAATTGTTGTTGTTGACCACCGGATAAATTACCGCCCTTACGGCTTCTCATTTCATGCAGAACTGGGAATAAGGCATAAATTTCGTCGGGGATTTTCTTCAACTTAGACACGTCCATACCTGTTTCAATATTCTCTTTGACTGTTAAGGAAGGAAAAATCATGCGCCCTTGTGGAACATAGGCTATGCCATTGGCAACGCGGTGATAACTTTCGGTATTGGTTACGTCAACGCCATCAATACTGATCGTTCCTTCAGTTGAAGCAAGCACACCTATTAGTGATTTAAACAAGGTAGTTTTACCCATGCCATTACGGCCCATAATGGCCAATGTTTCATTCTTTGAAACGGAGAAATCTAGCCCATGAATGACTTCACTTTG
>CALKZN010000095.1 GCA_938002995.1 uncultured Arenicellaceae bacterium
TCAACTAATTTATACATTTGTTCTGCGCTAAAAGGAACCAAAGCGCTTTTATTAACCTGAGCCATAGAATCGTAAATTTAATAAGTTAAACATTATTCTAACAGCGATTATTTATTTCCGTCAGGTTATAATCTATTGTAAATTGCAAACACACAGATTAATTCAGGTAAGTGGAAGGCATGGCAAAGAAAAACAAAAAAAAGAAAGGTCATGGCGGCAAACAAATCGCAACCAATAAAGTTGCACGTCATGATTATTTTATAGAAGATACCTATGAAGCAGGTATGGTATTACACGGTTGGGAAGTTAAGAGTCTAAGAGACGGTCGCGCCCAATTGAAAGAAGGTTATGTTTTTATTAAAAATGGTGAAGCTTTTATTTCAGGAGCACAAATCACACCATTACTATCTGCTTCAACCCACGTAAGCCCAATAGCTACACGCATCAGAAAGTTGCTTTTGCATAATCATGAAATTGCAAAACTTAAAGCAGATGTTGACCGAAAAGGATATTCGATTCTTCCTTTATCACTTTACTGGAAAAACAATCATGTAAAGCTTGAGATAGGCATTGGTAAGGGTAAAAAACAACACGATAAACGCGCTACAGCAAAAGAACAAGATTGGAACCGTGATAAGGCGCGTATTCTTAAAGGACGTTAGATTAATAAGCCGAAATAATGATTTCGGCCTTAAAAAATGACACCCCTCCCTACTTTTTACGTGTTTTTCATTCTTAAACACTAACAAACACTTATCAAAACCTTAGTTCCAAAGGTTTTTATCTAACGACGCATCCAAGCCTTCCATATATTTTTGGTGGGCGTCGCTTTCTGATGAACTAGCAGTCAAAACGGCTAGCGGTGAACGTCCCTGATCTAACCTATTGAATGAGATATTGCCTGAATCTGATTCATCATTGCTTTCTTCTCCTAACAGCAAAGTCTTTTGTCCACCAGTCATTGCCAAATAGACATCCGCTAATATCTCAGAGTCCAATAAAGCTCCGTGAAGTTCACGATGCAGATTATTTATATCGTAACGTTTGCACAGAGCATCTAAAGAATTACGCTGACCAGGATGCATTTGGCGGGCTAAAACTAAGCTATCAATGATTTCCGATATTGTGGCAACGTTCTTTATAGATGCATTTGCCATGGATAGTTCATTGTTCAAATAACCAACATCGAAAGGCGCGTTATGGATGATTAACTCAGCACCTTTTATGTAAGTTAAAAAGTCCTCGGCAATATCTTCAAACTGAGGCTTATCAGATAAAAATTCGGTTGTAATACCATGAACCGCCAGTGCGCCTTCCTCACTTTCACGATCAGGTTTAATATATTGATGATAGTTATTATTCGTTAGTTTTCGATCTATCATTTCCACGCAACCGATCTCAATAATTCTATTGCCGTCGCGTATTTCTAGTCCTGTTGTTTCTGTATCAAGAAAAATTTGTCTCAACATGACTGATATCCACTATCTAGGTATCGTATATTCAAACATCTATTCATTTGGTATTTCCTTGTCTTTCATCCATTGCTTTATTAACTAAATTATCTGCCCTGTCATTACCTGCATGACCACTATGGCCTTTTATCCAATGCCATTCTATCTTATGGCGCTGCACAGCCTCATCTAACCTCAACCACAAATCTTTATTTTTCACTGGTTTCTTAGCCGCATTTTTCCAGCCACGCTTTTTCCAGCCATCCATCCACTCTAAAATACCTTGACGAACATATTGAGAATCAGTCGTTAGATCTATTTCACAGGGACGTTTTAACAATTCTAAAGCTGATATTGCCGCCATTAACTCCATGCGATTATTGGTGGTCTCAGGATCATAGCCATAAATTTCTTTCTCTTGATCCCCAAATTGGATTACTGCCCCCCAGCCACCGGGACCAGGATTACCGCGACACCCACCATCTGTGTAAATTGTTACTTTTTGCTCAGTCATTTTCTACTCAGTCTTCTTTAATATTTATTCTAATTATTATGTGCTTAAAGGTTAGAATAGTTATTACTTCGTACCTTTTGGGCAGTACGATTGAATGCTACCTTGCCACCCTCTAACAAGGCAGGAGCACGCCACACTTTCTTATCAGGTCGCATGGCAATGACTTGTTTCTTCGCATGAACGATATACATACTGCCAAGTAAAGGCCCTGCATACTCACCCCAGCGCTCTAACCATTGCAGGCTATTAAATATCTTCTGATTATTTAATGTAGGCCTAAGACCCATATAGTTTACTTCTAAAACTTCAAAACCTAGCAATGAGAACCAATCTCGAACTCTTGCGACACTTCTCATTTTGTAAGTTTCTTGTTGCTTGTCTTGCTTACTTTTTCGCGAGAATCGGAAAGCCTTATTAATATTTGACAATGAATGAGGATTGAAGCCGATTAAAATACAATGCCCTTCAGGAACCAATACTCTGTCAATTTCTCGTAATACTTGATGAGGATTTTGTGACATCTCTAATACGTGACTAGCTACAACCAAATCGACGTTATCTGTAGATATTGGTAATTGTTCATTAGAAGAAATTACAGCGTAGTCTAACTCTTTATCATTATGATCCTGATTTGATGCAATATTGGTGTCAATATTTAATCCAACTAAGCTGTCAGGATCGCCTAAAGAGAATCCTGCAGTGACTCTTGAATGCTTTAGTAAGTCACACTGACCACTTAACATACCAATTTGAATTGCATAGTAACCAAAAATTTCAGACATGGTTTGGGCACAGAGTTGCTCTGTATCAGCTAATGCAGAACGTCCAGATAAGGTTTGATACCAACTAGAGCAATGCTTGATGACATCTGACTTGTTTCCCATAATTCAAACTATTCCTTGAGATTTCATGCATATCATACTATATTTACTGCTCGTTTTATGGGCAATATCGAATAACAATAATCACTTAGCCATAACATTTTAAATACTAGATTAAGTTTTTCAAAACTTTAAATTATTAAAGGCAATGGGGATATGATTA
>CALKZN010000096.1 GCA_938002995.1 uncultured Arenicellaceae bacterium
TGAGGATGTAGCTAAGTTTTCACTTTGGTATAACTACGATAAATCACTTTTCGGTATTATTGTTTTAGGTCTGGTTTTCAAGCCTGTTTTAATTTCAAGTTGGCGTGAATTAAAAGAATTATTAAAAACCTTATTACCTATCCTTGCTGTTGGACTTCCTATTATTTATTTGTTGGCTCTTAAGATGAATTATGTATCTTATGATTCTTCTTTTAATCAAGTATTCTTTCCATGGGCTATAAAAAATCTATTTTTTACTGTGCTTGCTGAGGAAATAATCTTCAGGGGACTTATTCAAACAGAGTTTACACGTCGCTTTAAGTTTAAATATGGCGCTTATCTCAGTATTACACTCGCTGCAATTCTCTTTGGTTTAGCACATTATGCTGGCGGGCTTAACTACATCATTTTATCTACTGCAGCTGGTTTTATTTATGGTTACGCTTATCATAAAACAAAACAAATTGAAGCATGTATTTTGGCGCACTTTTGTCTCAACTCTGGCCATTTTCTATTTTTTAGTTACCCTTATTTGATTTAAACCAAACATCTGATAGTTTAGATTTTTATGTTTGATTATAAATAACGTATGATGAATCATCACTATAAAACAAGTAACAATACTAATAACAAATAAACATATAAAGCATTATGACTAGCAATAAATCAGTCGTTATCAGCGGCTCGGGGTTATGGACTCCTGAATACAGTATCAGCAATGAAGAGCTTGTTGATGCATACAACAACTATGCTGAAAAATACAATCAAGATAATGCACAAGCAATCGCTACTGGCGATATCGCTGAAAAACCTTTTTCTAGCGCAGAATTCATTACCAAAGCATCGGGTATCAAAAGTCGTTACGTCTATCGCAAAGACGGAATCTTAGACATCAATAGAATGCGGCCAATATTTGAAACACGCCATAGAGATGAGCTTTCTCATCAAGCTGAAATGGCGTTCAATGCAGCTAAAACAGCGTTATCAGATGCCAACAAAACTGCCGAAGATATCGATGTCGTTATTGTCTCTTGCGCTTATACACAACGTGCTTATCCTGCAATCGCTATCGAAGTGCAACATGAACTTGGCATTCAAGGTTTTGGTTTTGATATGTTAGTCGCCTGCTCTGCTGGCACATTTGCACTGCAACGTGCTTATGAAATGATCGCCGCTGGCACGGCTAAAGGCGTTCTCGTTATCAACCCGGAATTAGCTTCTCCACAAGTCAATTATTGCAATCGTGACAGCCATTTTATATTTGGCGATGTAGCCATGGCAACCGTGATTGAAGCGGCTGAATCCGCAACATCAGAACATCAGTATGAAATACTTGGCACCAAAGCCGTTACAAATTATTCCAACAATATTCGCTCTGATTTCAGTTATCTTTCACGCGCCGATGATACTGATCCTTTTGCTGAAGACCGCCTTTTCCATCAAGAAGGCCGTAAAGTATTCAAAGAAGTCTGCCCTATGGCCGCTGAACACATCACTAGCCAGTTAAACAAACTCGGCATTAATAATTCTGAAGTGAAACGATGGTGGTTACATCAAGCCAATATCAACATGAATCAACTGATTGCCAAAAAATTATTGGGCAGAGACCCCGAAGAAAATGAAGCTCCGATTGTATTAGATCGTTTTGCTAACACTGCATCTGCTGGATCTTTAATTGCATTCAATCAGCATAATAAAGACTTAGCCAGTGGTGATATCGGCCTGCTCTGTTCTTTTGGCGCTGGTTATTCGATTGGAAGTTTAGCATTAAGAAAGCTATAAAAATTTCCTACTAGCTAGGCTTTACTAACGGCAAGTTGCGCGCTCGCCATGCTCGCGTGTCACCTTTGAGGTGAAACAACCGCGCATCTTTAACTTTTTTAGCCTTTCTCACATAGTCAGTGATGATCTTGGCGCGAATGCCTGAGTGACAATAGAATATTAGATCCTTTCCCTCATATTGATCCAAGAGAGTGACATCCTTCAAAAGCGTTTTATGCGGATGATTTATCGCACCTTCGATATAGCCTCTTCGATATTCTCTGACAGTTCTCACATCAATGACAACGACATTCGGCTCTTTGACTTTTTCCATGAATTCTTTTTGCGTCAAATGCGTAACGCCATCTTTGAACTCTGCTGCCAATACCTGCTGAGAAGAAAAAGCGATAAAGGCTAATAAAATAGCCACAATATGCAGTGATATTTTTTTCATTTTCATAAAAATGTGTTTGTTTAGTTCTTATTCAGATCTATCTGGTGCTGTTTTTATTGTATGTGCCGATGACATAAAAGGGACTTTCAAACACCAAGCAAACGATGCTGGTGCTTGTGTTTGATATTCAGAAAGTCCGATTACCATCCGTTCATGGCCTTGACTAGGTTGGGTTATATAGGTTTTAAATATCCGGTCCCATACAGACAAGAAGAACCCATAATTACTGTCTGTCTCGGCTTGAATTTCAGAATGATGCACACGATGCGAATCAGGGGTGACAATCACTGATCTAAGAATATAATCAATGCGCTTTGGTAAACGCACATTGGCATGGTTGAACATCGCTGAAGCATTAAGAATGATCTCAAACAAAACTACTGACAAAGTCACTGGCCCTAATAACAAAATCACAATACATTTGTAGACCATCGACAACAATGCTTCTACCGGATGAAAGCGAATGCCTGTTGTGACATCAATATCTCGATCAGCATGATGTACTTTATGAAAACGCCATAAGAGTGGAATTTTATGCGAACACACATGCTGGAAGTAAATAGCCAAGTCCAACAAAACAATACCTAAAATAATCTCTAGATAAAATGGCAATGGAATTGGGGATAAGCTGAGTAAGCCCCAACTATTATCTAAAGCTATATCAGCAACAGCAACAGCCGTGACGGGTCCAAGCAGCTTCAAAACAACGATATTGCTGGTGGTTAAACCTAAATTAGTCAACCACCGTTGTCCTCTTTCCTGTTGGCGTTCTTTTTTGGCAAACAGCGCCTCAGCCAATGCCATAACAAGCAATACGGCAATAAAAATTCCAAATCGAAGAGTATTATTTTCTAACATCGTAATATTTCAAGATAGTTTGTATAACCAAATCTACATTAATAAGTATATGTTTTAGAGGCTTTATAGCTAATTTCTCACGTAATTTCATATAAAAAGTAACGCCTATTAATTATGACAATCATGCCTTGTTAAGCTAATTCTGACAATTTTTTATACTATTTCACTTATTCAAAATTAAAAAATAACAGTTAATCACTAAAACTTTCACGAAACACGTAATAAATCAGCCCATCGCGTTGTATATGCCGGAGACAGATGCTCTCTACGCATCAACCAACCATTATGTTGTTTAGTTGGTAAGGTCGAGGCATAGCACATGGTATTTTGATAACGCTGGTTAATTTGATCCATAACTCCCATCAAGCGTTGGCTGCGTTCAGCTTGCTCTGAGTGAAACAATTCATATTGCAAATTCTGCGGATCAACTAATCCATGCAACATCACACCAGCCCGTTGGTAGGCAAAGCCTTGCTGCCAAATACGTTTCAACAAACGCTGCGCCGCTTGATTGAGCTCAGAAGTATCATTGGTCGGACTAAAAAGCTGCATGGTTGCAGAAGGTCGAGATTGTTGGCTTTGTTCAGCATAGCGATTGGTTCTAATAAAAATACTAATTGAACTGGTCAAGCGCTGCTCTTTGCGTAACTTCTTGCCTGCTCTTTCAACATGACTCGAAATAGCCATCGCCATTTCATCAACAGAATCAACTTTATGACCAAAAGAACGTGAACAAACAATTTCTCTTTTAGCTGGAGATTCTAATTCTAGGTCTATACATGGTATGCCGCGTAATTCATTAATCGTTTTTTCCAGCAAAACAGAATAGCGTTTGCGTAATTCCTTGACAGGTGCATCGCATAAGTCTAGTGCAGTTTGAACCCCTAATGCATTCAAACTGCGTTTCATATTTCTACCAATTCCCCATATCTCTCCAACTGGCGTAAGCGCCATCAAATTACGCTGTCTTTCTGGATTACTTAAATCAACAACACCACCTGCTTTGGTGTATTTTTTAGCCGCATAATTAGCAAGTTTTGATAATGTTTTCGTCGGAGCAATCCCCACAGAAACCGGCATTCCACAGTATTGATTTACACGCTTTTTGATAGTCTGCCCCTGGATCTCAAAGCTCTGATTCGCTTGTTCCGAAATAACCAAGAATGCTTCATCTATTGAATACACTTCAATATCAAATGCCATTTCCTCTAGCACCGACATCACCCTCGAAGAAATATCAGCATATAAGGCATAGTTAGAACTAAAAACTTTCACACTATGCTGCCGAATAAGGCTTTGAGCTTTGAACGTTGGCATGCCCATCGGCAGATTAATCTGCTTGCACTCAGCAGATCTTGCAATCACACAGCCATCATTGTTAGATAAAACCGCAATCGGGGTTGTTGCTAAGTCAGGTCGGAACACCCTTTCACAAGACGCATAAAAATTATTGCAATCCACCATTGCGTACATACAAAACCTCTTTAAGACTATCAGCGAGACAATGCATGAATAACGAAAGTCACAACTCCAAATATTTCCAACTCTTGCTCAGGCGCAGGAATAATATTTTGATAGCTAGGATTCATAGCAACTAGCTGCACTAATGGCTTAGTTTCTAAGCGCTTGACGGTAAACGCTCCACCTATCGAGGCGATCACAATATCACCATGCTTTGCATTTAAGGCACGATCCACGACTAACACATCATCCTGATGAATCCCTGCATCTATCATCGAATCACCATCACAGCGAACAAAGTAAGTCGCTGATGGATGCTTAATACATAGATCATTCAAATCTAAGGTACTTTCAACATAGTCCTGCGCAGGACTAGGAAAGCCCGCTTTTACAGAGTTTCCAAAAAATGGAATACGCAATTTTGAACCAAGATTAAAGCCTTGAATCTTACCCATCAATGCCTCCCTTGCAATAAATAAAGTCGATCAAAATCCTTATCGATCTGTATATTGATAAAAACTGTATTGTATAATTTTTCATTTAGAATATTGTACATTATTCAAACGAAAATAAATCTAAAACAACTCACAATAAATGAATATTTTTTACACTCTTATTTTATAACGAGTAATGCCCCGAATTAATGGGCCTTCAGTTTAGTTAAATGCGCCATTTGCTCGCGCACAAACGTCTACATTAGCAATTGTTTTCTCTGCTGCACTGGTTACTAATAATGAGGTTCCACCAGTAGAAACAGCTGCACCAATAACCACTGCTGATTTTAATAACCCTGACGCAGACACCACAGGTTTTGGCTCGCTTAAATAACCACCTAGGGCAATGAATTTAACCAAACTTGAAACATCAACTCCAACACCAATACGCGATTTAGGGGTTAGGTTTAGTTTAATTTTTTCTGAAGTCAAATCAACATAACCATCAGCAACCACTGTGAGCTTTGATGTTCGCAGCGCTAATGATTTATCAATATTAATTTTTCCACTATTGATTTCCAAATTCATAACCGCGCACTCAAGTTTAGTTGTTTTGTCTTTTTTTAGAAAAGGATTTAATTTTTTCAATGTCCCTAAAATAAGATCAGAGCCTATCAATTCAAACGAATCATTACTAAGTACCGCGTCTCCAACGTTTATGGTAACCATGCCATTAAGCGACTCGACTAAATCTCGCATACTATTTCCCTTAGAAGTAACATTAAAGCTCATATCAACTATGCCTTCTTTCAATTCCTCAGGTGGTAGAAATTTCAATTTTTCTAACACGACTTTTGACGCATCTAGATTAGCTATTATTGAGACATCACGGCCTTGCTCCAACAATCCTATGGAAGATTTAAAGGATCCACCACCAAAATTTCCTTTTACATTATCAATATTGAGTTTTTTATTCCCCGTGATTAGCGGCAAACTAAGATTAGTGATCTCAGTATCATTGAAACGTAATTTTTTCACATTAAGATTTAGGTCTAAAACCAGTGTATCCAACCATGACCAATCAATGGTCTTATCGTTGAAAATAAGTTGTTTGCTTTCTTTGGATGATTCAACTGACTTATCTGAATTAATTATAGATTGATTACTTTCTACTGCTGTCTCACTGTTTACTTCTGATAGTGGCTTTAGGACTCGAGCATTCTTTTTCTTTTGTGCCTGACTTCCTTTTTTGGAGGATACTAAATAGGAAAACGCCGAAGATTCAATGTTTGCATTCACCTGATTTAATACACCTTCTTGAGTCTGCAAATTTATTGTGCCTTTTATATCTGAGGCGCCAAATGTGGCGTTCGCAATATCTACTTTCAACTCATTTTCTAATTGCTGGACACTCAGTTCCGTTTTAATAGGGAAATATTGATCAAGCAACCTTAACGTTTCTTTATTCAACGTTGTTTTAAACGGCAAGGCTGAGCTTTCAATGTTTAGCTTGACCAGATTGCCTGTAGTGCCATTAACATTAACATCACCGCTGACAGCCAGTTTTACTGATGACGTCTCAATCTCAATGACACCTGTAATATCTGCTCCTATCGTCGTTTGGTTGACCGGTTTCCATTGACCAGACACTGACAGCTTGTCATTAAAATCTACACCCTTTGACTCAAGCCAAGATACCTTCGCTTGTTGTGAAAAACTAATCTGGTCATCAAGAGTCAATTTTAGCTCTAAATCATTCACTCGAGATTGGTTGACCTGTATTTCACCAACAATAATATTTACCTTCAACGGTTCAATCAGCGACATCCAAGCCCAATCCATAGCCTTTTCAGACAAGGCTTCTGGCGTAGTATTTGACTCAGTGGTTTGAAAGCCCTTAACTGGTAGAGAGCCCTTAGCTGGTAGAGAGCCCTTAGTATGCAAAGAGTCACCAGCGAATAAAGAACCTGTTGATATAGCTGATATTTCAGTTACAGTCGATTCCGAAGTTTTAGAAGCTTTAATCGAATCCTGATTATTTAAACTTTCCTTAGTCTTCCCAGCAAAAAAAGAACTTAAATCTAAATTTGGAATATTAACGCTTAATACTGAAAATCCTTCCTTATAACGAGAATCCAATAAACCTTCTAAATGTAAGGATTGATTTGACTTTGTATTCTGAAAATAGTCAAAAGAGAAATCAATATCCTGTTCAATCAAACGATAATTAAGCAAACTTTCATCCTTCAACGCAGTATTCAAATGATTTATAAGTACATGACTTTGATCATCTAATTGAACTCTCACGTTCTTTACTTCAAAATTTAGGCTACTGAGCAATTCGTGTACGTTAAATTTAGTTTTTATGCCTTCACTTTGTTTTTGCTCGCCAGATCCTGAAGACTCAGGGAAGTGATTCAGTAACACATTGGCATTTGAAAGTCCTGCTTTCCAAAAATTTCGTTTGCCTTGGTACCAAGCAACTATTTGAGCAGACAAAGTAACATCCTCAACCATCACAAGGCTTTTTCCATCACTATTAGTCAGCCCTAAACTCCCTGCGCTTAACGATAATGGGAAAAACTTTATAACTAAACGTTCAACTTCAATATTTTCACCTGAATAATGATTGAATGCCGACACGTATAATTTGGGGAAAAAACGCACACTGATAATCAGACATAGCGCAATCAACACAATAAAAACCAGTAAAAACTTTAACCACTTGCGCATAACAATTCTCGTATGTCCTTAAACTAAAATAGCTGCGTAGAATATCAACTTAACTCAAAACCACAATCAACAATTGATGAATACTGGATAATAGATTTAATTAGTTGAAGTTTATATCTATCTATTTAAAGTTCTTTGCTCTTTAAGTTATTTACCAGCACGAATAGCAAAAGATAAGGCTTGACCAGACTCCTCTCCAACGCAAAAGACAGAATGCCAACAGCAATCCATATCTGTCTCCTGTGGAAGTAAAAGCACATCGCCAGGCACTAAATGTTTGCCATGTCCATTCTTGATAAGATGTTGAACAAATTCCTCGGTTTCATTCATTGCGTGTATCAAAACACTATTAGCAAAAGTTTCTAACTCGTCAGATAACATTTTTGAGTTCGTTGTTAGTCTAAGCAATTCTTTTTGCGCTACTTTACTCAAGCTATTTGGCCAGTTTTCTGTTGAATGGCATGCTTGAATAAATGCAGTTAACTCCTGAATCAACTGTTTTTTAGGAAGAGCCAACCAAAATGTCTCTCCAGTAATTTGAGCAAAAACAACACCTGCATGGCCCCTTTCGCGGTCATGATGTAAATAAGCACCACCATTTGGTGAGTTGAAATAAACAATACGTTCAACAAAGCGAATATTTTTTGAGTCCAAAATATCACAAAGGTTTTTATTTAATGTCTCAGTCTTCGTAATCAGCCGAGACTCAGGAAATACAGCATCTGTTAATAATGATGCATAGTGTTGGCGGTTTTTATCTGCAGCGACGTCTTCGTGCAAATCAACACCAAAGGAAAAACGAAACCGTAATGAGGCATCTTCATCGTGAAAAGATAACCATGAAACTTTCATCCATAAATCTTCTGCTACAACTTCGCCACCCTTTATTGCATCAAACAAAACTGTTTCAATTTCTTGGTCATCACCTTCATTAACACTAGATCCTAGAGATTCAAATCCGGACTCCAAACGAGAAACATAAGGAAGGTTCGCTAATACCTCATCACAATCGTCTTCAGCGGCAAGCAATGTTTCATACAACTTATAAGATTGTGAAATATCGTATTGGTAAGTATTTAACTGATCTTTGCACAAACCATGCAACAAAATAGCACTGCCTTGTTGCCATTTACTTCTAGAGTTAGATGAAAAACTAGATGAAGAGCAATCTGACTCATTACTATTTGTAGCTTCTACATGAACAACACCCAAATCAAAACCCCGTCGTTGCAAACGGCGTTTATTGGATCGTTGTTTTGAGAACTCATCAGTCTCTTTTTCAGTAGTCGTCATCTGCATATACCTGTATTTTCTGCTTAAAAACATGCCATAACTTGTATTTTAACCATTCAGCATCACTTTAGTTAATAAGATTATTATTAATCACTTCACTTTGCTGCCAAATAGACATGGGATAATGGCAATAGTTTCTAATCAAACTAAGCTCTAACTTTGGCAAATATAAACCTAAATAGTTGCCACACCAATGAGAATTATTTTGACTAATAATTTCTTGGAAAATATGCATATAGAAAATACCTGGGCAGATATTTTGGTAATATTTTTCATTACCAAAAATTTGTTTCCCAAAAAATGAACAATGTTATTCACAATACCTGTGGATAACTTT